>JALURH010000115.1 GCA_027017025.1 Thermofilaceae archaeon | reverse complement strand
TTCAGTCGATAAATCCTCTGCTAGCCCCCACGCTACTCCACCAGCTTTCCCGTAGATATCTATCGCCAAGTTGAATAGTGTGTATGGGTCCTCTGCTCTATACTTCATTGTTGAGTACGTCACCATTTGGCTAGGTATGCCTGAGTCAGCCAGCTCCTGCTTCGCCGGTATGTAGAAGTCTTCTCCGGCTATAGCTTCGTCTGGCACAAATATGAGCGCTACATCTGGCTTATAGCTAGCTATTTCCCTAGCTGCGTCTAGGGGGTCTCTTCCCTCGCTCTCCACTACCTCTATGTTTGTGTCTAGCATTATGTCCATCGAGATAAACCCTTTTACCCCGTAGATGATGTTCTCTACTAGCTTGGATGCTTTATCTCTCCTCCCCTCTGGGTAGCCGACGCCTAATAGTATTTTCTTGGGTCCCCTTAGGGGGTGGAATAGGCTTAGCCCCTCCTTGGGTGTTAGGGCTGTCCCGCCCCTGAATTTTAGTACTGGCCTGGGTAGAATATTTCCTCTAGGCATTTACCCCAAAGATTTTTTGTAATTGGTTATTGAAATATTATTTGGATTAGTAATTTAGTGATATGATGCGTGGAGGTAGGTGGTTGGTCGCTGAAAACTACAGTGTTAGGAGGAGGGGTAGGAGGTTTCTAGTTGAGGTAGGTGGTAGGAGGAGTGAGGTTGCGGCTCCCACCATAGATCTACTTGTACTTAGGGGTGTGGGTGAGGTTAGTAGTGATGTGCTTGAGCTAGCCTCTGAGGAAGATGTTTTGATCGTTTTTATTGGTGACGGATTTTTCTCCTGGTTTGCCCCTCCCTCTAAGAAGGATATTGGATACGTTATTGGTCAATGGGGTGCTAGGAATATTCTAGGCGATGTTTTCGTAGATACATATATTGATTCTTCTGCTAGGTTCCTGGAATCCATGGGGTTTGACGGCAACTATGTGAGGATCATTGGGGAAACATATAGTGATTTCTGGAGAAGCGTTGAACCTAGGGTTGAAACCCAGCTACTAGTTAATGTTGTTGAGAAAACAGGTTTGCCCCTAAGTTTTGTCGAGGAAACCTATAGGCTATATCTAGAGTTCTTGGAGGCAGAAGCTCTCAATGCGGTTATAAGGGCTGGATTGTCGCCCCACATAGATTTCTTGGGTAAAACACTGTATTCCGAGCTTGCATTAGAGTTTAGGGCTCCCCTAGTCTGGGACACTATTAGGGGGTTTAGGGAGCCCCTACCCAGTAGAGCCGAGTCTATACTTAAGCCATTTAAGTCTAGGGTTTACGGCTATGTTAGGGTTTATGGTAAGAACATTTATGCTAGGAAGCTCATACACTCTAGGGCTAAGGGTGTTGCTAGGTGCTCAATGAACCCGGGTCTTAGGCTCAGGCCCTTGAGGTGGTTTAGGTGAAGGTTATCGTCGTTTTCGATATACCTGTTGAATACGATAAGCTTAGGAGGGAGGTTAGGGAGTATTTGAAGGATTTCGGTGGATCTTTCCTACAATATAGTGTATATACGTTGGATTGTGACGAAAAAGTTCTCGAGAGAATCGTTTCGGGTATAAATAGGATATTGACGAAGGGGGGTGGGAGAGTCGATATATTTATCCCATGCAAAAAGTGTTTCGATAAAGTTAGGGTTGTAGATACATATGAAGTCTAAAGCCGGAGTATCTCTCTTCTCCTAGGAGGGATTTAGCCAGTTTCTCGGCATGTAGGTAGATATACTCGAGTAACGTTTTACCCGATAGCTTCATCAGCATCCTCTTTCTAAGTGCTTCAGCAACCTTCGCTCCACCCCTCCTAGATAGGTATACTGCTTCACCCTCCCTCCTAAAGTGGTACCTAGGCTTCAACGCCTTACCAGTGAAGAGGGGTATTAGTGTTGAATCAACTAGTGGTTGCCTAAATTCCTCAGCTAAGTCTAGCGCTAGGCTAGGCCTATCCCTAGATGGTTTATGCAGGAAGCCTACTCGAGGCTCTAGCCCAGCTGCTTTCACAGCTACCTCACAGTACCTGTATAGCCTCATGTACCCATAGCTTAGTGCTGCACTAAAGGGGTCTCTAGGTGGTTTCCTAGTTCTCTCCTTGAATCCGTACTCGCTCGGTATGACCTTCTTTAGTGCATCAAAGTATACTCTATGTATTGTTGCTTCATACGACCTAAGTTCGTCGAGGCTTCTCGGCTTCCCCAGGTTTATTGAGGATATATACTCTTTCTCTTCATCTACTTCGTAGCCACTCCCAGCTAGGAGTTCTAGGATAAACACCTTGTTGCTGGTAGATGCTGAAACAAACTCCCTAGCGTACTCCAGGTATTCGCCACCATCTAGGCACTGTAGTTGTGCCTCTAGTAGGCTAGCTCTACGGGAATAGGGGTAATCTAGTGCTATGAGTTTGAAGAACCTCCTATAGTTTAGGAGACCCCCATCCCTTACAAACGCTTCCAGAAATGATGTTGTAATACGGCCTTTGCCTCCAAGTACTAGGAGCTTGTCACTACTTATAGGGTCACGACCTAACTCAGTAACTATGTATGCTTTGTTCCTAGAAGTTTTCGCTACAAACCCTAGAGCATATTTCTCTATCACTACTCTTCCACCGAGAGAGGATTGTCCTCGAACTCCACTACTGTGCCAGTAACCTCTACCCCAGAGACCGCTCTGATATACTTGTTGGAGTAGTCTAGGAGTTTCTTTGGCCCAAGCCTCATCGTAGATAGGAGGTCTCTCGATAAACCTATTCTCTGCAGCTCATCCATGCTATAGATAAGGGTGAGGTAGCCTGGCTTAACCCTACACGTAACCCCCTGTATATCTACCAGGAAGTTATTGCCTTCAAACCCCTTGATCCTACCTGTGAGGCCTGTATCTACGGTTCTAGCTAGTGAACCCACTAAGTCCTCCTTGAAGTCGTATAGTGGGGGAGACTCTATACTGAATTTAGGGGATATGTAGAGGTATATGTACCCGCTTTCATCTACCCTAGATGTGTAGCGGAAGCCAGGTTTTACAACTATATCTTCGCTCTTGAAGACGTTTCTCTTCTCAAAGATACTCTGCCCATATACTATGAAGCCAGCATTCCTGAGTTTTTCTCGGATTGCTGAATTGAAGAACCTCCTAGCAATATCTCTACCCTTTCTCTCCGAGAAAACAGCTTTGCCCCTATCCCTGATTTTGAAAATGGTTTCCCCAAATACCGTTTCAGCTCTAAGTTCGGTGGGTGGAAAAACCTCCTCAAAATAACACACTATAGTGGAGCCATAGGGGGTGCACTCGTAGCCACCTCTTCTAAGGGTATCTGCGGAGAGAGCTACCGCTCTATACTTGATACTTTCCGGCACCTCAGTTATAAGTTGGTAACTTGTGTAATCGAATGGTTGTAGGCTGTTCTTTGATCTATACAGAGCTATTATATGTGAGGTAAGCCCCCTAGTAGCTAGTATTTTATGTTCAATGTTTTCAACACATCTTTGTATAAAACCGTAGAGTTCAGGTATTCTCTTAGCTTCTACAGCTACATATGATGGAGTAAACCTTATTTCGGCTTCTCCCCGGAAACATTCCTCCTTGATGCGTTCAGCTAGTTTCTCGGCGTATTGGTCGCTTCTACTCCCGTAGATATCCTCTAGTGCTGAGAGATCTATTATAACCCTGAGGTACGAGGCTAGAACAACCTTGAAGATTCTAGCCATATATACCAAATATATATTATATTAGTAGATCAAATATGTGTTATACCTAGTTGTCTACGACGTCGATGATGACGCGAAGAGATATAGGTTAGTGAATTTCCTCAAGAATATGGGTGGTGAAAGGATACAGTACTCCGCTTTTCTCCTGGAGACTGATAGCGAGGGAGTTATACAGTTAATAGCTAATGCGAAGAGAATACTCTCGGGCTCTAGGTCTAGGCTCATGGTTTTACCGGTGTGTTCCAGCGATTTCAGGAAAATTATTACAGTTGAACACAACTATACGCCTAGGTGGATGGAGGAATCCCCCCTAATTTAGCTAAACCCTTCTCTTGGATAAGTGATATAGTTGAGAAAAGTTTTTCAATCCAAGTATTTAGGGGGAGACTAGCTGGAGCCCTAACGTCTACGTTAAGTATTTTAGCTGAGTAATTTACTCTCCTGCAAGCATCCTCTAGGAGCCTCGATGCATATTCCTTCCTCCCACCTCTAAGGTATATTTCACGTGCCTTAGTTACCTGTTCCCGGGC
>JALURH010000114.1 GCA_027017025.1 Thermofilaceae archaeon | reverse complement strand
CCTCCCAGGATGGGGAATACTTTGGCATTACCTACACCAATGTTGATGGAACATTTACTATAGATTCCGGATTAGGTACAGCTAAGTATATTGTGACAGCATTCTCTGCGGCAAACTATGCTAAGCCAGTACAGGTTTCCGTAGAGGCTGGGAAAGAAGTTGGAGGCGTTAGGTTGGTGCTACAGGGGACTGGGGCAGTAAAGGCTGTAATAAAGGGGGTTGTTAGAGACGAGGAAGGTAACCCCATATACCTAGCGGAGGTGGAGAGCTATGGTACAACTACGTATACTGGTAGGGACGGGAAATATAGCCTTGTAGTAACGCTGCCTAGTGGAGAGAAGACAGACGTAGTAGTTAGCGTCTTCGCTAGGGGATATAAGCCCCAGAACAAGACCGTAACTGTAGGTGCGGGGGAAACCATCGGGGGTGTAGATTTTACTCTTAAGAGGTTGCCCTCAGGTATATTGAAGGGTAGGGTTCTAGGGGCTAGGGTAGGTGTTGGGAAGGAGAACGCTGCCCTCTCCATAGGTTTGTCTAAGACGACGGCTGTAGTTGGTGAAACAGTTACTGTGAGTGGGTCTCTATCACCGCCTAGAGCCGGGAAGGTATCTATACTAGTGTCTAAGGATGGGGGAGAATTCGTCAAAGTAGGGGAGGTGGATCTGGTAGACGGGAGGTATAGCTTAGAGTATAGACCTACGGAAGCCGGTAGATATGTTTTCAAAGCGACTTGGCCGGGGGACGAGGAGTATAATCCAGCGGAATCCACAGAGGTTGTATTAGAGGTAACTATTGGGAAAGTTACACCAACTGTGAGTTTATCGGTATCGAAGACTACAGCTAGGGTAGGGGATACGATTACAGTATCTGGGAGTATTGAGCCATTTAAGGGGGATACAGAGGTTATAATTATAGTCTCTGGACCCAAGGGTAAAGAGGAGCACGTGGTTTCATCTACCGATGGGAAATTCAGCTATACATTCAAGGTTGACGCCGAGGGGACGTGGAGTATTCAGGCTAGGGTTCCAGCCGGAGCATTATATAACGAAGCTACCTCCACAGTAGTTACGGTCTCTGTATCTGCAGCTGAAGAGAAGAAATGTGTAATAGCTACAGCCACCTTTGGCTCAGAGGTTGCCCCAGAAGTAGATTTTCTACGTGGGTTTAGAGATAACCTAATACTATCTACATATACTGGTTCAAGCTTCTACATAGCTTTTGATGCTTTCTACTACTCCTGGAGTACACCAGTAGCGAAACTTATTGAAAACAACGAGTTCCTGAGGTCTCTAGCTAAGATACTTATCTACCCGCTGCTAGGTATACTGCTTCTAACCGCATTCCTGGTGACGCCTATATTCAGTTTAGCGCCTGAAGCTGCCGCAGTTATAGCTGGCTTCATAGCATCCTCGCTGATAGGAATAGTTTATCTAACTCCACTAGTAGTACTCATATATCTGGTTTCTAGGAGGAGGGGTGTAAAGTTAGGTGGAGAGAAAAATGCTGTAAGGGTTGCCCTACTACTTGTTTCTACCTCACTTATACTAATAGTGGTAGGCTATGTAGCTAAACATACATTGCTAACGACTATTGCTACATCAACATACGTTCTATCAACTATGAGTTTAGCATCCATAGCGGCGTTTACTCTTATAAGGAGGAAACTCGGCTTCAAGTAATAATCACTAGATATTTTTTACCCACCCCTTTTCTTTCACAGTATTGTGTAGGGTTTTCCCTTATCTACGCCCCCAGCTTAAGCCTAGGGAGCAGATCTAGTCGCTATAAACCTAGAAGCTAATTAAATTCGCTGGAAGATCCTGGAATAGGAGATAGTTTGAGGGTAGAGCGAGACAACTACAGATATATAATAAGGGTACCAAACTAATAATAATATGTATTCCAGCGGGGTAGGATCCAAAAACTACCTCGAATGGTTCGACGAAGGATATGTAGTAGCTAAGCCACATAAAGGACCTAAAATACTTTTCATAGAGTTAACTTCAAGATGCAACCTGAATTGTAGAATGTGCTATAGAAACTCGTGGGGTGAATACCTAGGGGATATGAGCGAGAAACTATTCACTAAGGTGCTTAGTGAAGCAGAGGAAGCTGGTGTAAAATTTATCTGGTTTGCCGGGTGGGGTGAACCCCTCTTCCACCCAAAATTTATTGAATTCGTTGAAGCTGTAAAGGAGAGAGGTTTCTCCCTGGGTGTAAATACAAATGGTTTACTGCTAAACCGGGACATAGCGTATAGACTAGTTAAGGCTGGTATCGATAGGCTAACCGTATCTATAGATGCTGCTAGCCTAGAGACATACAGCTATATTAGGGGAGGGGAGCTCACTAGAATTCTCGGATCACTTAAGTTTATCTGGGAGGTAAGCAGGAAGCTAGGGAGGAAACCCATCCTAGAGTTCTCCTACGTATTGATGCGTAGCAACATGGATGAATTAATCGATGTAATCGAGTTAGCTGAGAAATATGGTGTAGGTAGGGTTATAGTCTCGAATATTATCCCGGTGACAGAAAATATGGTTAATGAATGCATCTATAACTCGGTTCTCGGGGAAGAAGTTAGTGAACTTATTAGTAGAGCTGCTATAAAGAGCTTGGAGACAAATGTTTCAGTTAAGATGCCTGAATTCACACTGAAAACTGAGAGGAAATGTCTTTTCGTAGAGAAATCAGCTACGTGTGTAACTTGGGATGGAAAAGTTGCTCCATGCTACAACTTCTTACACAACTATACTAGCTATATCTACGGCAGGGAGAAGAAGATTAAACAAGTTTGTTTCGGCAACCTCAAGGAAGAAAAATTAGTGGATATTTGGCATAAATATAGCTACGTTAAATTTAGGTATAGGGTTAGGTTCTTCAGGTATCCTTCCTGTACGGACTGCAGGTTCCACGAAGTATGTCATTTCGCTGAAACAAACCAGATGGATTGTTGGAGTAATGAACCTAGCTGTGCAGACTGCCTATATTCGCGTGGAATAGTTCAATGCCCAGTATAAAAACCTACTTTGGTTATTGGAGCATACATGCAATCTTTTCTAAATATAGAGCATATTGCTGAAAAACATTCTTCGTATCGTAGCAAAGACTAAAAAGTACGTCGTTTATGTTCTCCAGAGGTGTTAATTTGAGGTTCATACCTAGAACTATGTCTACTCAACACCCAGATAATGCTTCCCCGCCAAAATGGGCTAGTGGAGAAATCCTCCAGGGAGAAGACGAGATATATGAAACCTACTACGTGTATAGTACACTAGGTATACATGAGCAAATGTGGGATTGGGAGGGGAAAGACGTAGATCCACACGTCGTCAGGAAGCTCTTCGAGAAATTCCCCGAGTTCTTTAGAGAGAATATTATTGGGAGGGATTTCTACCTAACCTATAGGATACCGAACCCGCAGGTTGAAGAAGACGAGAAGAAGAAATTTGCTGAAGCACTCGAAACCATACCCTCTAGTTACGATATAGCTAGGAGATTTTATGGAGATAAAGTTTCTCCACCAATCTTCGAGGTGATACTACCGTTAACTAAGAGTTATCTCGACCTACTTAGGGTGGTGAATTACTACAGGAAGGTGGTTGTAGGCAAAGAGGTAGTAAAGGTTGTAGATGGAGACCTAAGTATAAGAGAGTGGATAGGGGATTTCTGCCCAAAAACTATCGAGATAATACCGTTAATAGAGGATAAAGATAGTATATTCTCCATTAAGGAGATTGTAGGAAACTTCATTGAGGTTACTAGACCAAGATACCTGAGAGTTTTTATTGCACGTTCTGATCCAGCACTCAACTACGGTTTACCCACAGCTGTACTATTATCTAAGTATGCCCTAAGCTTACTGAAGCATATAGGCGAGGAAGAAAACATCGGTATCTACCCGATTATTGGTGCAGGGTCGCCACCATTCAGGGGGCATCTTACACCCACAAACGTCGATAGCTTCCTAGAGGAATACGGGGGTTACTGGACAACAACTATACAGTCAGCTTTCAAATACGATTACCCGGAGAACGTATCTAGGAGAGCTATCGAGAAAATAAATAATAGGATGGGTCAAGTAGACCCAAGGGTAGATGATCTACAAAGAAATGAGGAATTATTGAATATCATCGATAAGTTCTCTAGGGCATATAGGTCCAGAATAGAGTATCTATATAAGATAATTAATGCTTTAGCTAACCTCGTACCTAGGCGTAGAGCAAGAAAG
>JALURH010000113.1 GCA_027017025.1 Thermofilaceae archaeon | reverse complement strand
ATCTTAGATAATAAAGAAATAGCAGTAGTAATAGTTACTTTAGCAGGAAAATGATTACTAAATTGGTTCAAGTTCCTCTTCAAGAGAGACTTAAAGGAGGACTAGCTCGATGCTGTGTATGTGAGAGAAGATGTTTACTTAGAGACGGATTACAAGGATTTTGTAGAGTTAGAGTAAACAAAGAAGGTACTATCTTTACTAAGACGTATGGTGCTTTGAGTGCTATTGAGAGTCGACCTATAGAGATAAAACCTTTCTTCCATTTTTGGCCTGGAAGTACGGCTTTAACGTTTTCAACATGGAGTTGTAATTTTAGATGTCCATGGTGTCAGAACTTTCACATCAGCACAGTTAATGTACCTTCTGAAGCAGTTTATGTTGATCCCAGTAGCCTTGTTAACAGGGCTATTTCAGCTGGAGATGAAGGATTGTGTGCCAGCTTTAATGAACCCTTAATGCTATTTGAGTATACCCTCGATGTATTTAGGCTGGGTAAAGCTGGAGGACTTTATTCCACCTATGTATCTAATGGTTACCTGACTTTAGATGCATTGAACTTACTACGTAAAGCAGGATTAGATGCTATAAAAATCGATGTTAAAGGTGATGAGAATGTCTATAGGAGGATACTAGGTGCTAGATCAGATATTGTTTGGAGAAACATAGAGTACTCTATTAAGATAGGGCTACATGTAGAAGTAGTTTATCTAGTTGTTACTGGGGTATCCGATGGATGGGAGATAATTGAGGATATTGTTGAAAAACATTTGAAGTATGCTGGACCAGATACTCCTCTCCACATAAATAGGTACTACCCAGCCTATAAACACCATGAACCACCAACTAGAGTAGATCTTCTTCTTAAGGCCAGAGACTATGCTATAAAAAGAGGAATCAACTATGTGTATATAGGAAATATTCTTGATCCAAGATACGAGTATACCTACTGTCCTAACTGTAAGTATCCAGTTATAAAGAGGTCCATTTATGAGGTAGTAGAGTACAAATTGGATAGGAAAAATAGATGTCCTAAATGTGGTTTCAAAATACCTATTTTTGGTAGATACGTAGACAAGAAGAAAAGGTGGCGTATCTATGCATAGTCAAGCTACAATAGTATTCGTTAAGACCCTGGAGAGCTTCCTGAAAAGTAACGGAGCTAGACTCTTACATATTGCTAACAATCTTGGACAACGTGACGTATTCCTCGAGTATAGAGCACTATATAAATATTTTCCTAGAAATACACCATATAAATCTTTGAGCGATGTCTTGGAGAAAATATCACGTGACAATTATTCAAAGAAATTTCTGGAGAAGCTTGGCATAATTATACTCAATGATGGAGTAAGAATTAACATGCTATACGTAAAGAATACTCTTAACTCATCGGGTTGTAGATAGATGTATAGGTGGTTATATTGTGGATCCCATTACTATAAGACATTAGTTGCATCCCTGTAGGTGACTACTGTGATAACATATGCCAAGAAGGAATACTCAAAGAGCGAGGTATTGAAAGTACTTAATCCGCTGGTAGCGGAGTGGTTTAGTAGTAAATTTAACGACTTAACTCCTCCACAGCGCTATGGACTTATTCCAATATATGAGGGAAAAAATGTTCTCATATCTAGTCCCACGGGTACAGGAAAAACTCTTGCGGCTTTCCTTATGATAATTAGTGAATTATTTAATGAGGCTTTTAAAGGTGAACTGGAAGACAAGGTTTATGCTATATATATTTCTCCTCTCAGAGCCCTCAATAACGATATATACAGGAATCTTGAGGAACCTCTTAGAGAGATAAAGGAGCTTGCAGAAGAGAGGAATATAGAACTTCCCGAAATTAGACACGCTGTAAGAACCGGGGATACTCCCAGTAACGCTAGACAAAGAATGTTAAGAAAACCTCCCCATATACTTATAACAACTCCTGAAACTTTAGGGATAATACTGGTTGCCCCCAAATTTAGGGAGAAACTACGGGATGTGAGATGGGTGATAGTAGATGAGATCCACAGCCTGGCAGAAAATAAGAGAGGGGTTCATCTAACCCTATCCCTCGAGAGGCTTAGAGAACTTATTGGTAGGGAATTCATAAGGATTGGATTATCCGCTACCATAAATCCTTTGGAGGAGGTTGCACAGTTCCTGGTAGGGTTTAGGGATGATGGAACACCCAGAGATTGTATAATCGTTGATGCAAGGTACGCTAAGAGAAAGATTCTTCGCGTGTTTTCGCCTGTAGATGATCTTATTTATACATCTTCTCAGGAGATCACTAAAAGATTATACGAAACTATCTATGATATCATAGTAAAGCACAGGACCGCTCTTATATTCACTAACACGAGAAGCGGTACAGAGAGAGTAGTTTTCCACCTCAAACAATTAGCTAGACAGAGAGGCGATATAAGGGAGGATCAAATTGCAGCTCACCATAGTTCTCTCTCTAGGAACGTTAGGTTCGAGGTAGAAGAAAAGCTAAAGAGAGGAGAATTAAGAGCTATTGTGAGTAGCACAAGTTTAGAGCTAGGTATAGATATAGGTTACATTGATGTTGTTATACAGATAGGCTCGCCAAAATCTGTTACAAGATGTTTACAGAGGATAGGGAGAAGCGGGCACAGACTACACGAGATAAGCAAGGGAATAATGGTTTGTGCTGATCGTGATGATCTTGTTGAGGTAGCTGTAATGATAAAGGAAGCATATAAGCATCATCTGGATAAAATACATATCCCGAAGAATGCACTAGATGTCCTTGCTCAACATATAGCTGGCATGGCTGTTGAAAAGAAATGGAAAGTTGAGGATGCTTACAGGGTTATTAAGAGAAGCTACTGTTACTATAATCTACCCTATGAAGATTTTGTATCCGTGTTAAGGTATCTCTCTGGAAAATATAAGTCGTTAGAAAGCCATAGAGTATACGGTAAGATATGGTTTGACGAGAAAGAAGGGGTATTTGGTAGAAGAGGTAAGTACGCTCGCGTCATATATGTAACCAATATTGGTACAATACCTGATGAAGTCAGCATAAAGGTTCTAACCCTAAATAGAAGGTATGTAGGTAACATAGAGGAGGAGTTTCTGGAGAGATTAGTTCCAGGAGATAGGTTTGTTCTAGGTGGAAGAGTCTACGAATTCGTATATAGTGACGGGATGAAAGCATTTGTTAATCCTGCCTATGAACAAAAACCCACTATTCCCTCATGGTTTAGTGAGATGCTTCCTTTAAGTTACGATTTAGCGTTAAAGATAGGAGAGTTTAGAAGAAGAATATTTAAGTGGATAGAAGAGGGAAAAGGTGAAGAGAGAATACTTAGATATATAATGCGTGAATGTAAAACAAACGAGTTAACAGCTAAAGCAATATACAGTTATATCCTTGAGGAATACTTATATCTCAGGTCGCTTGGGTTAAAAAAATTCCCCTCAGATAGAGTTATACTAATTGAGTATTACATAGATGATGTAGGTAGAACATACCAGGTTTTCCATACATTGTTTGGTAGGAGAACAAATGATGCTTTATCTAGGGCATTTGGCTATGTTGCTTCAAAGAAATCAAGGAGCAATATTGGAATAGCTGTTCATGACAATGGTTTTGCATTAATATACCCACCATATACTAATCCCTCTGTTAAATTTAGTGATATAAAGAGCGGTGATTTAGAAGATATCCTAAAGAAGGCTGTTAGTAATACTGAACTCATAAGGAGGAGATTTAGGCACGTTGCCGCTAGAGGATTGATGATCCTGAGAAATTATAAGGGACATGAAATCAGCGTAAATAAGCAACAGTTGAGTGCAGTAACGTTGCTTCAGGTAGTGAAGAAGATTAAGGATTTTCCTCTACTTAAAGAAACCTATAGAGAAATTTTAGAGGATTATATGGATATACATCATGCAAGAGAAGTATTAGAGAAGGTTGAGAGAGGTAAGATAGAGGTAATTGAAATACCGCCACAGAAAGTACCTAGCCCATTTGCTCATAATATAGTGCTTGAGGGGTTAAGTGACATAGTACTTATGGAAGATAGAAAAGCCATGATAGAGAGATTCCATAAAATAATTATGGAGAGAATAGCTGAGCTTTACGCAAGAAAGGAGGTTTAGGTTCTGTGAGCCAATCCTCTCATCTCCTCTATATTTCTGAATCCTTCCTGCTCCATATACATTTTTACTCCACGGATAATTTCATTAAATACTGTAAGGCCCTTTTTGGCTATTACACTACCCAGCTGTACCGCAGATGCTCCAGCTAATATAAACTCTACTACATCCTGCCACTTTTCTATCCCCCCAACTCCGATCAGAGGCTTATCTGGGAAAACATTATATAGCTCATAAATAACCCTCTGGGCTACATATTTAACCGCTGGTCCAGATAATCCTCCATAAATGTTTGATAGAACAGGTTTCTTAGCCCAGATATCTATCGCCATAGCCCTAATCGTATTAATAGCTACTAAACCATCCGCTCCACTCTCCAGTGCTATTTCGCCGAGTTTAACTACATCATTTATCATCGCTGAAAGTTTAACGAAGACTGGTGAATTGTTACTAACTGATTTAACCGAGGAAACTATCTCCGATAACAGTTTCCTGTCAGAAAGTATCTCAACACCATGCTTAGAGACGTGAGGACATGAGGCATTAATTTCAAATCCTTTAACTAAAGGTATCTTTAATTTATTAGCGACATATGTGAATTCCTCGGGAGTTGAACCCCCTATGCTAGCAATAATGGGGATATGGAAATTCTCGAGTTTTCTAAGTTCCTCAGCAAAATAATCAGCACCTGGATTAGGTAATCCCATTGCATTAATATAGCCCACATCTAGCTCTAGGAAAACTGGATTATCATATCCCTCTCTTGGTTTTTTCGTAATAGTCTTTGTGACTATACCGCCAGCACCAGCCCTTTCAACCCTTACCATGAGTCCTGAGGTAATACCTAGTATCCCGGATGCCAAGATAAGAGGATTTCTTAACTTAATTCCAGCCACTGTAACTTCTAGTTTAGCCATGACTTGCACCATAGATTTTTCCAAAACCCTCCTTAATGAGGAAACTACCCTCATCGAATGCTAAAAACCCTCTTACGAATGTCTTCACTACCTTTCCCTTTATTCTCCATCCATTAAATGGTGTAAA
The DNA here is from genome assembly GCA_027017025.1 of Thermofilaceae archaeon. Classification (GTDB taxonomy): domain Archaea; phylum Thermoproteota; class Thermoprotei; order Thermofilales; family Thermofilaceae; genus JALURH01. Next base: position 7,187 of record JALURH010000113.1, on the reverse strand, counting down.
CTTCGATTTAGAGTAGAGATCCTCATTTCGTATAATCCATTCATATTTTATGTCTACAACCGTAAGGTCCGCATCCATACCGGGTATTAGCTCTCCCTTCGGGATTCCTAGTAGTGTAGCTGGAAAATACGAATATTTCCTAATAACTCTCCAACTAACCTCTTTCTCCAGTATGAGATAAAGCAGTAAATGCAGAGCCAATTCAACTCCGGGAAAACCTGGAGCACCAGCATCCTTCTCGTCGGGAGTATGTGGAGCATGGTCAGAAACAAACATGTCTACTACATCTTGAAGAAAAAGATTATACAGGAGAGTACGAGTTCTTGCTGGACGTAACGGAGGGTTTACTGCAGCTTTCTTCCCTAGTATACTCTCAATATTATTATCGAGGAGAATATGGTGTGGAGTTACATCCATCGTTACTCTAAGCCCTTTACCTCTAAACTTTACTACCTCCATCACACTTTCAGGTAAGGTTAGGTGTGTTAGATGTATAGGTAGGTTTAATATAAGAGCTCTAGAAAGCATTAACCTTACAGCTAGTAACTCTGCTTCAGGTGGACGGGCTAGACTTCTGGGGAGTATCTCCACATCCCTAATGAGATATGGGTGTTCAGGATGAATGATTACAGGTAAGTTTAGCTTCTTCGCAGAGATTAGAGTTTCCTGCAAGTCTTCCCTTATTAAATCCTCTGCGTATATTTTTATCCCAATTATCGTGGGATACATCTTATAGAGATCCTTAGGGTTCTCAGGCACTCCAGAATATATTCCATAGTCAACTAAGGATTTTTTAGCTACATCCAGCTTTTTCTTAAGTGCCTCCAGAGCCCTTGTAGGGGGGACTGTATTGGGCATATCAGCTATAAAGGTTACTCCTCCAGCTAAAGCTGCCCTTGAAATACTTCTCCAATCCTCTTTATAATCTTGCTCTAGGTCTCTAGCATGGATATGTATATCAACCATCCCAGGTAGAACAATTTCATTTTCCTTTAAGTGATATGTTTTTTCAGATTTAAGACTACTTAATGTTTTTCCAACAGCCAATATTTTTCCAGCTTCTACAGCAATACATCCCTCTATAATTTTTCCAGCTTGTAAGATTTTCCCCTTAATTTTTAAGTCTACTAATGTCAATACGTCTCCCCGTTTTATCTAGCCAGTATCTCCCGAAATCCTCTGTCTTTATTAAAATCTCCCCATCAAATACTGGGCCGTCTCTACACACCAAGAGACCTTGAGGCTCTAATACACATGATCCACATACTCCACTAGCACACTTTATGATTCTCTCCAGAGAAGCTTGTACAGATCTGCCTTTAGAAAGAGCGTAATGAACTACTTTAGTCATCATAATCTCAGGGCCACACGTATATACGGCGTCAAAATCATCCATAATTTCCTCAGCCACCTCACTCGCTAACCCCTTTATCCCATAACTACCATCATCAGTACACACTATCACATCCGCTCCTATTTCGGTGAAATCCTTTACTAATATAACCTTGCTTTTATTCCTGAAACCGAGTATCACAGTAGCCTTTCCTCCTCTATTAACAAGCTTAGATGCTAGGAAGAGGAGGCTAGATGCACCGTATCCTCCTCCCACCAATAGTGCTCTTCTCACATTACTGTAGATATATCCATTGCCATAGGGCCCTCTAATAAATACCCTATCTCCCTTCACTAAGTTCTCATGTATATAGTTAGAAGTCTTTCCACGTCTAGCTATAACTAATCTTAATTTCTTATTCTCTTCATAGGCTACTGCTATAGGTATTTCTCCTACTCCTGGAATCCAGACCATTATAAACTGTCCTGGCTCGGCATTTAAGTCACTATCTAATGCCAGCCAATAGCTCTTTATCCCCTCAGCAAGGTTTTCGACTCTAGTCACTACCGATAATCTATGCAATCTCCTCCACCAATTTCTCCAATAATTCCTCAGTTATTACTACCCCACAATACTCGCATTTCAACTTCAGAGGACTTACGTTTACAACTCTAAAAGAAGTTTCGATAGGTTCTCTTGGCTGATTAGTTATACAATTAGGATTCACACACCTTAGTAATCCGGAAATCTTCTCAGGAACCTTTACCCTATATTTCTCGGCTACATCGTAGTCTCTAATAATATTGATTGTGGCATCTGGCGCTATTAACGCTATCAAATCCACCTGCTCCTTTCCCAATTCAACACCCTCAACTTTAACTATATCCTTTCTCCCTAGTTTCTTACTTGAAACGTTCATTACCACGGCTACTATATTTCCCTCCTTTCCACTAATCCCTAGGATCTTAAGCACCTCCAGAGCCCTACCAGCCTTTATATGATCTATTACTGTGCCGTCTCTTATTTTACTCACAATAAGTCTTTCCCCCATTTTACTCACCGGATAGAACTAGCTTAAGGATAGCCATCCTTACTGGTACACCATATGCTGCTTGCTGAAAGTATCTAGCATGAGATGTTTTATCGATGGAGAAATCTAATTCATCTACACGTGGCAGAGGATGAAGTATTATCAAATTGTCTTTAGCTCCAGATAGAGTTTTTTCATCAATTTTATAGCTTCCTTTCACTCTTTCATACTCCATTGGATCGGGAAAACGCTCCCTCTGAATTCTAGTTACATAGAGTACATCCAATTCTGATAAAACCTCTTTTAGATCAGTTACTTCTTCATACTTGATATTCATCTCCTCTAGTAGATCAATAACATCTTCCCGCACCTTAAGTATCTCTGGCGATATTAGGTATAATTGAGGGTTATACTTTGCTATACCCAATATAAAGCTTCTTGCAGCTCTACCATACTTTAAGTCCCCAAGTACACCTACGCTGAGATTCTCTATTTTCCTAAGTTCTCTTTTTATGGTAAATAGATCTATCATTGCTTGCGTTGGATGATCTCTAGTACCATCGCCACCATTTATTATTGGAGAATTAGATATCTTTGCTGCAAAACGCGCTGCTCCTTCAACTTTATGTCTTATAACTATTATGTCAGCATATGCGTCAAGCATCCTTATGGTATCAGCTAGGTTTTCGCCTTTAGCTATGGAGGAGGCCATGGCTGGAGGTAGATCTATAACTTTCCCACCAAGTCTCAACATAGCGCTTTGAAAACTTAATTTAGTTCTTGTACTAGGCTCGAAAAAAGCTGTTGCGAGTATCCTACCCTTAAGATCCTCTGTTATCTCTCCCTCCTCTATAATCCTTAAGTATCTTTCTGCTTCATCGAATAGAACCCTTAAGTCTTGTTTACTAAATTCAGTTATGGATAAAACGTCTTTCCCCCTCCACACATTAACCCCCTTCTACTAATTCCCGAAGTTTAAGTAATGAATGAAGCTTAACACCCATCTTTTCTAAAAATTCTCGAGCCCCTTCCTCCCGATCCACGACAACTACAGCATCCCCAACGATTCCACCCAATTCCCTGATGGATTCTATAGCTCTTGCAATAGAGGATCCAGTTGTAGCAACATCATCAACTACGACATACTTTGCTCCACTCCTGATAGTGCCCTCAACCAATTTTCGAGTACCATAATTTTTCTCCCGTTTCCTGACGAAAATCAAGGGTAAAGCCATCCTGTAAGCGACGATAGATGATAAAGGTAGACCTCCTGTAGGTACTCCACAGATACCTCCAGGATTAAGCCTTTCTAGAAGCCCGACTATCGCGTCAACAACTACTTGAAGGTATCTGGGAAAGGAATATAGTCTGCGGATGTCAATATATATATTGCTTCTTCTTCCAGAACTTAAGATAAAATTCCCGAAAGTTATGCATCCTGCCTTAAGTAGAGCCTCACGTACCTCACTATCCATTAGACCACCCGGCTTCTGCCGCTTTTCTGGCTTCTTCCCCTGGGTTACTACTTAGGGTTATGCTTCTCCCAATAATTTCATAGTCAGCTCCAGCAGATATCGCCGAACCATAGGGTGCCCCCTGGACCCCGATTCCAGGCGAGAAAATCAGTAGTGACCTACCAGCAATCTTTCTAGTCCTTCTAATATACCCGGTTTTTGAGGCACCAATTACCACACCGACAGCACCGCTGAAAACGGCTTCGGCTATTAAGTCGTCGAAAAGAGGCTCAAACCTTATCGACTCTGGGTGACTCATCATAGCTATCCCAATAATGTCGAGTCTCAATCCAGTAAGTGCTCTACTAACCCCTCCCTGGAATAGGTGGATTATAGCTGCATCAAAGCCTATATCTGAGATAAGTTTAAGTTCTTCAGCCATAATTTCTGGAATATCTGCAAGCTTGAAATCAGCTATGAAGTAGAATTTTTCACTCCATTTCTCAAGGAGATTCTTTGTCGATGAGAGCCCCTCACTAAGTATAAAGGGTAACCCTATCTTTAATCCCACAACCTTGTTCTCAACTAAGCTGAGAATATCCTCCGTCCTAGGTATATTAAAATCTAATGCCAAAATAATTCTACTCCTCTTAGAATTAGTAAGTCTATGTAACTTGTCTATACCCAAAATGCCCTTATAGAGGTAAGTAGAACATAGCTATAAATCTATTTTTTCTTCTTCTAAAGAACTTAATAGGTTTCTCCTTCTGCTAACGGTAGAATTATGGTCCAGCGATTCTCTCCATAAACATTTTCAGGAACTTTGTACCATCAACTTTTGAGCAAATATCTACAATACTCCACCTCCTGTTATCCAAGGTTGATAGATATTTTCTCCTATCAATTATGGTTTGCCCTACAGTTAACTCACCACATATTTCTACAGCTACTGGAAGCTTAGAGGTAGATACGATACTTTTATCAATAGCTACAGCTACGGTAAGGGGATCGTGAAGGTATACACGCGTCTCCTTAAGCCTCTCTGTATAGAAGTATCCTAGCTTGGCAACGAATCTGGGAATAGGTTTGTTGGAAGATGAGAGCTCTTTAAGGTGATCTAAGGTTAGAGCTGCGGAGGGATCCATGGTTACATCTAGACCAACAGCAGTTATAGGTATCTCTGACTCAAAGACTATTTTTGCAGCTTCAGGATCACACCATATGTTAAACTCAGCAACAGGGGAGGCGTTGCCGTATCCATAGGGTGTTAATCCATATGCCCCACCCATAACTACCATTTCCTTTACCCAGTCAACTATCTCCGGCTCTTTCAGGATTGCCATAGCTACATTAGTTAGGGGGCCTGTTGTTACAAGAGTTATATCTCCCTGAGCTTCTTTAGCACACTCAATTATAACGTCAACTCCATGCTTTGGATAAAGCTTGAGTCTAGGCATAGGGAGGTTAAGATCAGCTAGTCCATCTCTACCATGGACATACTCAGCTGTCTTCAATTCCCTTAATATAGGCTTGGACATACCCCTAGCTACCGGAATATTATTTACCCCGGCTATTTCGAGTACCTTCAATGTGTTCACACTAGTCTTATTAACATGTACGTTGCCACTTACAGTCGTTATAGCCTCTATTTCTAACTCGGGAGAATTAATAGCTAGGAGTATTGCCATAGCATCATCTATTCCTGTGTCAACATCCAATATTATTCTCTTCACAACCTGACACCTCTTTTCTTCAGGAACCTCTCTACCTCTTCTCTAGTGGGAAGCCCTTCTTGAGCACCAAGCCTAGTTACCTTAATTGAGGCCGCAGCATTACCAAAGAGAACAGCTTCCTCCAAGCTTTTCCCTTCGGCTAAGGCAACAGCCAGAGCACCATTAAACGCGTCTCCAGCCCCTGTTGTATCAACAACATTTACAGCAAAGGTTCCTACATGTCTCTCGTAACCCTCAGTAATGATCATAGCTCCTTCCGCTCCTAAGGTTATAACCACAGCTTTTACACCCTTTCTTAGCAGTTTCCTCCCAGCTCTAATACAGTCATTATTATTCCTTATTTCTTCTCCTGTTAATGATTCTGCTTCAATAATATTTGGCGTTATAACATCGATATATCTAAAGATCTCCTCTGGGAGCTCCGTATAGGGGGCTGGATTTAAAATAACCTTACAGCCAAAACGTTTACCTTGCTTAGCTGCATATAGAACAGTTTCAGTGGGTATTTCAAGCTGTAAAAGAACAACTTTAGATCTCCCCAGAGCATCCCTCGCTTTATCAACATCATCTATTGAAACTCGACAATCAGTACCCGGCACCACTGCAATCATATTTCTACCCTCCCTATCGACAAATATTAAGGCTAAGCCTGTGTACACCGTATTGTCTATAGAAACATAGTCTGTTAATACATTGTTTTTAGCTAGATTCTCCAACAGTATCTTTCCAATAAAATCATCACCAACCTTACCTACCATAAACGTTTTTGCCCCAAGTCTAGCGGCTGCAACCGCTTGGTTAGCACCCTTACCACCTGGACTCATCTTAAAATCGTAGCTTATAACAGTCTCACCAATTCTAGGAAATTTTTCCATAACGGCTGTAAAATCCATATGTATACTGCCAATAACTGTAACGTAGCCACGAGATTTATCTTCCATATATAAATAAATAAGAAAACTCCGTAAAACATTTACTTATAATAAAGTAGCTCTAAGAATTACGGATATTAGTAGATAACGTATTTGTCTAAATGTGATTTTAGGCAGAGAAGAAATCCTGAGAAGGGTACAGAGAGATAAATTAATCAAGAATTTTAATATTATGTGTCTACAGCAAGCGGGTTATGACCTTAGAGTTGATACAATATACAGGATATCTGGAGAGCCATTCTTGGGAGTAAATGAGAGAAGACTTCCCCAAATTAAAGAGATTAGGGATAATATAGTGAGCGTAAAGCCTATGGAATATCTCTTAGTTAAAACAGTAGAGGAAATAAATATGCCCCTTGACCTCGCAGCCATAGTCCTCCCCCGGACAACTCTATTCAGAATGGGGATAAGCTTAAGGACTGGAGTAGTAGATCCAGGTTATAAAGGTGCATTAGTTTTTGGCCTCAAGAATGAAAGCAAGCTAGATATAGGTATAGAGCGAGGAGCTAGAATAGCCCAAATAATTTTCATGAAAGTTGAGGGTAGAACCGCCCCCTATAAAGGTAGATACAATGGCGGGAAAATAGTATAATTCGATAATTAAGCTACTTGTTCCACATAAGAAAATTGAGAATGGTGGACCGGCCGGGACTTGAACCCGGGACCTCCCGCAGTTTAGGGAGATAGGTCTCGCTGCCAAGCGGG
>JALURH010000112.1 GCA_027017025.1 Thermofilaceae archaeon | reverse complement strand
CATATCTAGTAGTCCTTCTCTATCAACCTCGGCTACTTTGAGGGTGGCTTGTGAAAGTTTCGAGATATTTACCCAGGGAAGAATATTGCTATGGTGCTCCATCGCTGTAATTAAGATTTCATCTCCCCTTTGAATCTCGCCTGATAATAGAAGAGCATACGCTACAATATTTATACCCTCGGTAGAATTTTTAACGAAAACTAGCTCATTAGGTTTAGCGCCTATGAAGTCCGCTATGTCTCTCCTAGCACCCTCGTAGAGCTCTGTAGCATTTATAGCTAGCTCATGTATACCTCTACCAATATTTGCGTTATTTTTCTCATAGAACTCTTTTAGAACAGCTATAACCTGCCTAGGTTTCTGGCTTGTCGCTGCATTATCGAAGTATATGAGGGGTTTACCGTGTACAAGCCGCTTAAATATAGGGAAATCTTCGCGGATCCTACCTACATCCATCATGATCAACACCAATCTATATTTCTTTGACATACTTTTAAAGGTAAAAGATAAAGCTGAGTAGGTGAGAATATTGAGTGGGAAAGGCGATGCAGCACCAATTTTGAAACCTATCTGGGTTAGCGATCGGCAAAAACGGTTACTCGACCTTATCCTCGAGGGGGTTAATAACCTAGATGAAATATCTGGTGTTATTGGAACTAGGCGGGAAGATTTAATGAGAGATGTGGAGGAACTGAGAGCTAAGGGTTTATTACGGATTGAGAAGAAAACTAAGTTTTTATATGTATTGACCGATGAGGGTAGACGCTATGTTACGATAGGTTTACCTGAAGAGAGAGTCTTAGAAATAGTGATAAGAGGGCCTATTAAGCGTCAACAAATCCTTGAGAAAGGTAAAGAACTTGGGGTAGATTTAACTAAACATGAAGCTGGTATAGGTGTAAATCAACTAGCTAGAATGAAAGCTCTGAAATTCGAAGGAGATGTAATACTTCCCCTCCAGGAGAAGTATAGTGAAGCTCTCACAACCATTAGGAGCCTAAGGGAAGCTCTTGTAAATATAGATAAAGGCAAGCCCATAGAAGAGGAAATGCTGAAACAGCTTAAGAGAAGAAAACTTATTGAAGTTAGGCAGAGGGTATTAATAACTATTGAACCTACAGCTAAGCTTAGAGAGCTATATTCTAGAGGTTTAGTATCGACGGGACTAGTTATAACAAAACTTACACCGGAGATTATTGAAAGTGGAGGATGGAAGAAAGCTGTCTTCAAAGAATATGACTTATCTGTTGAGCCACCAACTATATTCCCTGGGAAGAGACATCCATATCTAGAATTCTTGGATTGGGTAAGAGAAATACTTGTCTCAATGGGTTTTGAGGAGATGAAGGGTCCTCACGTAGAACTCGAGCTATGGAACTTTGATGCACTTTTCCAGGCTCAGGATCATCCAGCACGTGAAATACATGATACGTATTTTGTTAAAAACCCTAGGGAGGGGGTATTCGATGACAAGGCTCTCCTGGAGAGAATAGGGAGGACCCACGAGGATGGTTGGGTAACGGGCTCAAGGGGATGGGGGTACAGGTGGGATCCCCGGAGAGCACTTAGGCTAGTACTGAGGACGCAAACCACTGCTGTATCTATGAGAACCATCTACGGGAGAGGGGAGGGAGAGTACATGTGTTTCTCCCTGGATAGGGTTTTCCGCCCAGAAAATCTTGATGCAAAACATAGTATGGAGTTCTACCAGCTGGAGGGGATAATTGTAGGAAAAAACGTTACCTTCAAACATCTTCTAGGGTTCTTTAATGAGATAGCTAGGAGGCTTGGCTTAGGTAAAGTTAAGGTTAAGCCAGCGTACTTCCCCTTTACAGAGCCGAGCGTCGAAGGCTTCATAAAACATCCTAGGCTCGGGTGGATAGAAGTTTTCCCCGGTGGAATGTTTAGACCCGAGGTTACCCGTCCCCTAGGCATAAAGGAGGCAAATGTAGCTGCATGGGGTATTGGTATAGATAGGATAGCTATGTCGGTCTTAGGTATAGATGACATAAGGCTTCTCTTCTCCCAGGATATAGATTTCCTCAGGAAAGCTCCTAGGCCATTACCAGCTAGGATGGTGAGGTAATATGCCTATAATAGAGGTAACTCTATGGGATCTTGAGAGACTGGTTCGGAAAGAACTAGATATCAGCTACCTCGAAGATCTACTGCCTCGAATAAAATGTGAGATAGAAGATATACAGGATGAGAATATAAGCTTTGAGGCGACGCATGATAGACCAGATCTATACTCGGCTGAAGGCGTAGCTAGAGCGCTTAGAGGATTGATGGAGATAGAGGAGGGTTTACCCCACTATAGGAGTAGAGGCGTAGTTTCTAGGAGCCTCAATGAGGGACCCGAATATAGGCCCTACGTTATGCTTGCAACAGTATATGGCGTTAGCCTAGATGATGAGGCTATTAGGCAACTTATGCAGCTTCAGGAAAAACTCCACTTAACCTATGGGCGTAATAGGAGGAAGGTTTCGATAGGTCTCTACGACCTAAAAGGAATAAACCTTCCAGTCAAGTACGTGGCTGCTGATCCAGATGAGACTAGGATGGTGCCTCTTGACATGGAGTCTGAAATGAGTTTGAGAGAGGTGCTTGAGAAGCATCCTAAGGGTAGAGAATATGCTCACCTAGTAAGTGGATACCCTAAGTACCCGTTAATTATTGACTCAAATAGCAAGGTCGTCTCCTTCCCACCTATAGTTAATAGCGAGGAATTTAGAGTTACTGAGCAGAGCAGGGATATACTAATCGACGTTACTGCAACCGATCTCAACGCTGCAGAAAAAGTTATTACTATAGTGGCGACAGCTGTAGCAGAGAGGGGGGGAGAGATAGGGCAGATAGAGATTGTTAATCCGTGGGGGACATATGTATCTCCGAGGCTTGATCCAGGGGAGATAGACCTTGACGTACCGCTTATTAAAAGACTAGTGGGTATAGAGCTGAAGGTTGAGGACATAGGGAAGTTGCTACGTAGGATGAGACTAGACTTTAAGGAAATAGCTGATAATAGGCTTAAAGTATATTATCCATTCTATAGGACAGATATTTTACACCAGGTAGATATAGTTGAGGACATAGTGATGGCGTATGGTTACGAGAATATTGAACCAGAGGTGCTTCCTCCTTTCCACCCCGGCGGAGAAGATGGGTTAGAGATATTTACTCGATCCATTAGGGAGAGTATGGTTGGCCTTGGTTTCCTAGAAGTAAATAACTACATGATGACAAACAAGGCTCTCCTCTATAAATTAATGTGTGTAGAGGAGAAACCTACTGTAGAGGTTGAGAATCCACGGCATGAAGCTTACCACTGCTTAAGAACATGGATTCTGCCGCAGCTAATGCAGGTTCTATCGAGAAGTAAGCACGCAGATTATCCACAGAAAATATTTGAGGTAGGTGATGTAGTGCTCCTAGATGAGAAACAGGAGAATAGGGTTAGAGAGGAGAGACATCTAGCCTACGCTATAGCTGGTCGTAACGTAACGTTAACAAATGGTTTAGCCACCCTAAAGGCTTTCCTAAACGATTATAACTTTAGTTACAACTTAAAACCGATGGTTCATGGAAGCTTTATTCCCGGCAGAGTAGCTGAAATATATATTTCCAGCAGGAGGATTGGATTAATAGGCGAGATACATCCTAGAGTTCTAGAGAACTTTGAACTAAAGGTTCCTGTTACCGCAGCTGAGATAAACCTAGGTTTGCTTAGAGAGCTGTACCTAAAGGTTCACACCTAGATCGAACTAATATCCCTAGGTTTTTACTACAGTACCCCTTCCCCTAATATTTTTTATCCCAAGAATATTCTAAACAAAATCTAGACCCTAGTTTTTTACAGATGGAATGGTTATAAACCAGTTCCTTGGCGTAAATAGTTGTGAAGGCGCTATTTATCGACTTGTGGGGGACAATAATCTATCCCAAGGTACCGCTTGAAGCATATTATCGATCTAGAGCGGAGGAATTGCTGAAAACTTTGCTAAACCTAGGATATAGTGTGGGATACGATGATGTACTTAAAGCCCTAATAACTAGCCGTAAACTAACTGATGTTATTAGGAGCAAAACTAATATTGAAGTAAAAGTTGAGGGAGATATAGTTCTTTTCCTCAAGGAGCTGGGGCTAGAGGATTTTAACCTGGTAGATAAGCTTGTGGATGCATATATGCGTCCCTACATAAACCTGACTACGGTGGCTAGCGATATAAATCTCCTAGTCGAGTTCATAGAGAAATATAGCATTAAAACAGCAATAATATC
>JALURH010000111.1 GCA_027017025.1 Thermofilaceae archaeon | reverse complement strand
TTATTGGAAGAGTACAGCCCTCCTTCTCCCTTATTTTAAGAAACCTTGGAGTTGTAAGTGGGGCATGGTCAGCGTCGTTGGTTCTCTTCATCGTATATTTTCTTGTAGCGGTCAACGTTTCCAGCAACCTTAGTGTCTATGGGTACCTGAGAATGGCAAGGATAATATTGGCTACGAATCTTTTCTCAATAGCATCTATTGTGGGAATAGCATTGGTCTCATCTATAGTAACTTATAGGAGGGGATTGAATCCCGACAATTTTGTTAACCCTATTGTTAGCACGGTGGCCGATACCGTGGCAACACTAACCCTATACCTTGCGGTAACCTTACTCTAGGTTTATTAAGATCATGGTGGGAGTTCCCAGTAAGGGGGATTACCTAGCAGTTAATAATTGATTAACACTTCTAGACAAAGTTTCTATGTCCAACATATATTTTAGATTAAAAAATACGTTGAAAATAGATACCTAAGATTTAAATTTAAGTCATACAGTCTAGATTTGGTGCTGTAGAGAATTGGAACACAAGAGCATTGAAGATTCTGAGTACTCAACAAGTATCATCCAACGCGGAGAGGTATCCAGAGTCATTGAGGGAGGAATATGGGTTCTTATAAGTAGAATCTACCTGTATGCTATAAGTATTCTTGCATCTAGCTTAGCGGCTAGGATATATGGTCCTGAAGGCTACGCGTTACTTATACAGACAGTATTTATCCTAGATTTCCTCGGCGCTATATCCTCCCTCTCCCTTAACGCCGCGCTCCTAAGGCAGGTAGCTGTAATGTATGGTAGGGGAGAATATAGGAGGACTCTAGCCACATTCACTGCTGCACTAATTATTTCAGTAGTTAGCTCATTGCTAGCAGTACTTGTATTCATTTTCTTCTCAAACGATATCCTCTCCTACCTACTGAGAGGTAGAAGCCTCCCCTACAATATATTGTATGCAGTCCTCATGGTACCAGTATTCGCTTCTATGAGTTTAATGCTTGAGTACCTCAGGGGGCTCCAAGACTTTAAGTATCCTACGCTTATCTCCGCAGTGCCTGTGGGTAGAATAGCTATAATCGCCGCTGTACTCACTGGTACACACTACCTTATCACGATACCTTTTTTCGCTATAGCAGCGTTTCTACTCATAGCGGTTTTCCTGCTATATAGACTCAAGCATTATTATCGTATCTCCCCCCTTAATCCAGTACCCTCGCTGGATAGTATAGTGAGCGAGATTACCCCTCTAGTATCTTTCGCTATACCAATGTATATCTCCTCCCTAGTAAACTTCTTCTCGATATCAATAAACAATATTATTGTTCCCTCGCTTGCACCACTAGAGGTCTTAAGCGCTGTTACAATTGCTGTAAGCATCAGCGGTATGATAAATAATCTCCTAAACGTTACGTACTCTACTGTACTCTTCCCCTATTTCTCTAAGATATATGGGAGCTATGGGAGGAGAGGAATAAGGTACATAACCTTTAGAGTATCTAAGCTCTCATTTATTTTCTATACAGCGGGACTCCTCTTGCTCTCACCTTTCGCTAAGGAAATAATAACCCTCTACGCTGGAGAAAAGTATCTTATAGCTTCACCATACCTCACATATCTCTTCCTGGCATCAAGTGTCTATGTGCCTATATTCTCCCTCTGGGTTCAGGGAGAGAATGCTTCTGGTAGACCAATCCTACCTAGTATAAACGTAGTTGTAGGTACAGCAATATACATGTTCTCTCTAGCGCTCCTAGTGCCTGTCTACGGCATATATGGGTTTATTATATCACATATACTCAGTACTTCTCCCTTCTGGGTAATATATATGCTAGCTGGGAAGAAAATAACCCCCCTTGAGTGGGTAACGCTCCTCAAAACGCTAGGCATCCTTCTCCCACAGACAATGTTTATGTTTCTTCTCCAAGCCTATAACACGTATATAGCGTTCCTAGTTCTACCTCTACTAGTTGTATTATACCTTAATCTAGTTTTTAGATTAGAGGTAATAAATAGTGAAGAATATGAGACAATCAAAAATATTCTTCCCGGGCCGCTTAAAAACCTACTTAGGATAGTAGATATAGCTATTATCTATAAGTAGCCCTACCTTACTATCTCCCGTAACAACCTCCTAATATTATCTACGAAATTATGGCTCGAGAAAAGCCTGGCTCTATCTAGACACCTCCTAACTAATAACTCCTTCTCAGACATACATAGGTTTACAACGCTAGCTGTAACCTTAGCTGCCTCCATAGAGTTCTTAACTACATACCCACACTCCCCTACCTGATCCGAGAAGTTCTCTGTAACGATAGGTATACATCCACACGCCATAGCCTCAAAGTTTACAATCCCGCCGTAGCCCTCCGAGAAATTCCATAGGATCTCAGCCTCCTGGAGGTATTTTCTAATAGTTAACTGGTCATCTTCTGCGACGATCTCCACGTTTCCGCGAAGACTGTTCTCATCGATAATAGCTATAAGCTTTCTATAGTAATCCTCTTTCTGGGGGCCACCTATTATCGTGAGTTTAAAGGACGTACTAATACTTTTTAGATACCGTGCTGCTTCTAGAGCTAGTTCTATCCTTTTCTCCGGCGATATTCTAGCGACATAGACTATACTTCCCCTATTCTTCCGCTGCGGCATATAGTAGAACACGTTTCTATCAAAGCCTACATTAAGCACCTTTATATATTGCTGGTATTTCTCGGTGGAAAAGTTCTTCTGCTTCTCCGATCCAAGGACTAAATGTAGTTTCCCAGATACCAACGACCTATATATAATAATATTATGTATCTTTAATGCACGTTTCTCTATGAAAGGTGTTAAACCCCAAGCCAATACAGGTATTCTCCATAGGAGGAATGGTGCGATCTGTGCAGAGGTATTCGCCAGTACTACGATTAAATTAGGCCTAAGCTTCCTGTATAGATTGGCCATTTTCACCAGTATTGAGCATAGAAAAATATGGTCTAACACTATATTAACTAGCTTAGATTTCCCGGCACGGATGTACTGGAGACTTGGTAAGAAACCAGCTTTAATGAACCTCTCAGGATACTTCATGTAGTACTCATTTATCTCCTCGAAGGTATCGACCTCTGTTAGCGTGAGGAAATAGACTTCATATCCCTCCCTGGTTAAGGCATCTAAAATATGTGTAGCTACCTTCTCTCCCCCACCCCTTATACTTAAGTCATCTATGAATACTAACGCTTTTTTCACTAAATTCACCTCACCACATTCAGTGTCCTAAAGCTAGGTAGAGTATTGGGGAGTTTACACGATGTATACCCTATGTGCCATTCACCACTCTCTGATTCACCAGAATACCATAGGTGAAAAATGTGGTCGTAAACCATTAACGTAGATCTATAGAGACTTAGGCAATCCCATGAGCCGCTACTTACCGAGAGTATAGGCTCACTATATGTAAACCATCTATAACCATCGCTTGAGTACGCTAGATATAGGTTACGTATATCACCGCAATGTGTTTCCTCTGGGTGGCACGCTGCCACCATCCAGTAGTAACCATTACTTAGCTTCTGGACATCAATGTGCCATAGAACCTCGCCCCTAGGTAGAGTAATTTCTAGCTCCCTCGCTCTCCCCCAGTGAAAACCATCCCTACTCTCCCTATAGTATAATTTATTGCCAGCGTTAGTGCAACCAAAAGTCTTTACATACCACATTTTAAATAATCCATCGAAAACTACTGCTGGGCTAGCTGGGAGCATAACGTTTGGGAGGAAACTGGATAAGCCTCCCTCACTAAAGAGTACTCTAGGCTTACTCCACTCCACTAGGTCTCTAGACAATACTACCTCTAGACTAGCTAGATACATCTTGGTGTATTGCTTCATCAAAGCTCTAGCTTTCCTGAATAACACGCCTCCTCTCCTCTGCCTGAGATAATATAGGTAGAATCTCTCTCCATCATATACTATGTCAGGGTCACTTAATACCTCATTTCCCCCCAATGCCCTGACAATAGGGTTCTCTACCTCGTTAAACCATTCTAGCCCGTTGTTGCTGAAAAGTATTGATGGATTCTCAAATTCCTCGCTAGAGAAAGGGTAGGGCGTTAATACCATAACGTACCTATACCTACCTAGAACCCTCTTTTTCTCGAAGAAAATAACATCGGGATGTAGCGCTTGTCCGCTTCCATCATAGGTTGGAGTTCCAAGAAAGAACCTCGAGTTTTCTAGCTTTAGGTGCAACATTAAACTCCCTATATGAAAATCTACTTCAGTAATTTAATTTTTCGATAGATAATTCTATTTAAATACTTTAATGTAGATGTTAACAACACATTA
>JALURH010000110.1 GCA_027017025.1 Thermofilaceae archaeon | reverse complement strand
GATTTTATCCGGATCTGAAGCCTCTTTTGGATGAGATTAAGGGTAAGGGATGGAGTTATTTCCTCTAAACACTCCTGGAGAGCTGTCGAGATTGATCCTCAGAAGAAAGTAATCACTTATATTTATAATGTACTTTATGACTCCATAATTTCCGCGGAGAAGGAGCCGAAGAAAATCTCTGAAGCTAGAGATATATATGAGATAGCGAAGTTCTTAGTTAAGGAGAAAAGGTTTAAGATCGAAGATAAATACGTGGTGGAGAATTATAAGGAGTTGGTAGATCTCTTCGAGAAACCATATAAATTTGATCTCTCCCTAGAACTTACTGTAGAAGAAGAGGAGAAAGTACCTGGGTGGAGAGAGCTTATAGACCAATTATCCAAATTCTTCTATGAGAGAGGACTTTTAATGAGGGTAAAGGGGGAGAAGACTCTTTTCAGGAAGAAACCATTACCTTAACTCTAAGGTTGCTCGCAGATACAGGGTGCGTTGAGGATTAATAGAAACTAGAACATTGGGTAACTTAATTCTTAACCTATTGGGGAATGGATCTAGTAAAGTAATATAGCCTGGAGTGCTTATTCGGTTGATTAAAAATGATTGAAGAATGTTACCGGAAAGCTGTAGAAGTATTGAGGAGAAACTCATCTAAGTATGGTTTTATAGCCTCAGGTGCTTATTACCGGGGCATTTGGGCTAGGGATGGTTGCATAGCTCTCCTCGGCGCATGTGTAACTGGGGAAGAAGATTTACTGGAGACTTCGAGAAGAACACTAGAGACTTTAAGGAGGTTTCAGACAGCTTTAGGCCATATCCCCAATAGCTACAGCTTGGTGGAAATGAAGCCTTCCTGGAGTAGAGGCGGGTGTACCGATGCCTCCCTATGGTATATAATAGGTTCGTGGTGTTATTTCAGGGCTACCGATGATAGAGGTTTCCTGAGAGAACATATACCATCGGTTCTACTAGCTGTAAAATGGCTTGAACATCAGGATCAGAACAACACTGGTTTGGTAGATTCCGTTGAAGGTGGAGACTGGATGGATAGTACAATACTTAGGAGTGGGAAACTCCTTTACAACAATGTTTTATGGTATAAGGCTCTACAATGTGTAAACGAGTTGCTGGAGGAGCTGGGGGAAGAGAGTACATATAATAGTAGCAGAGTTAAATCGCTAATAAACAGGCTATTTTGGCCCGAGAAAGGTGGAGAGAAGGAGCTAGGTATTACCTCATATAGCTGGGTTTCTGCCTATAATGATATGGTTAAGCCAGATAGGGAATTCTATCTTTCCCATGTTTCATGTGAAGAGTTTATAGATATCTGTGATACTCTAGGGAACTGTCTAGCAGTGATATTCGAGGTGGCTGACGAAGAGAAGAGAAATGCTATCTTAAACTACTTTGAGAGGAGGAAACTTTCAGATCCATATCCAATAAGGGTCTTAGATCCTCCAGTAACTGAGCCTAACTGTATTTGGCGGAGAAAATTAGAGCGGTATAAAAAGCCATATCACAGATCTAATCCCTACTGCTACCATAATGCTGGAATATGGCCATATGTTGGGGGATTCTATATACTAGCTTTATTGAAAGCAGGCAAAAAGGCTAGGGCTCTAAAGGAGCTCAAGAAGCTAGCGGAGGCAAACAAGGTAGGTAAAGAAAGGGTATGGGAGTTTAATGAGTGGCTACATGGGAGGACTGGGAAACCTTTAGGCCAGATCCTGCAGAGCTGGAACGCTGGAATGTATATCTGTGCCTATAAAGGTGTTTTCAAGGAGATAAAAGTGCTGTAGAAATCGTAGAGAGATTCTAATATAGTAGCAGTTCCCGGAAACCTTAGATTTAAGTCAAACACTATAACCTAGGTGTTTTAAGATTCTCCTAGAAATACTTGCGGCTTCACGTGC
Organism: Thermofilaceae archaeon; assembly: GCA_027017025.1. Classification (GTDB taxonomy): domain Archaea; phylum Thermoproteota; class Thermoprotei; order Thermofilales; family Thermofilaceae; genus JALURH01. The sequence goes on along the minus strand of JALURH010000110.1, from coordinate 2,419 downwards.
TATGTTAAAGGCGTTCTCCGCTTTCTCCTTGTCATATAGCTGTCCTGGAGTCACCCTTTCGGTAGGTATCCCGTAGCTGGTTCTCCCGTGTTCAGGTGCTAGAGTACTAACTATCTCGATTAGTCTATCAATATCTTTCTTGAACCTAGCAGGGATTTTATCTGAGATTGCTCTAAGCTCCCCAGATGGATCGTGTGTCCAGCTTGGAATATAGAAGTGAGCAATTATAGCTTTTGCAGCATTTTCGGCAGCTAGCTGTGAAGCCTGCACTACTCCAACCCAATCCTCTATTTTAAGTCTCTTAGCAGCAGCCTCGAGTTGCTCATAAGCCAGATTAAGTCTATAGAGTACCTCCTCCTCCGGATCTATCTCCATACCTACACCTCTAACCTAACTTTACTACCCGCTTCTGGTAGCATCCAATAGTAGTATCTACCAATTTTTCTCCTCTTAATACCCTTGGTTTCTAGCTCCCTCTTGACCCTGGAGAGGAAATCTTCTAGTTTCCCGTATTTATCGTAGAGAACTATGCCATCATATATTATATTGAGGAGTAATGGCGTAATCTTCCTAGCGTTGAGGAAGCTGGAGTACTCTATGTCGAGTACTGTAAGATTTGTGGATGGAAAGTATTTCGATACTATCCTATAAATATAGATATATCTTTCGCTGGGATCTATTCTAAGGTTCTCCCATAGAATAAGTAGATCTATATCGCTTCTCCCATGCTCCTCCCCCCTAGCTATAGAGCCGAAAAGTATAACCCCTGATATAAACTGGTTCTCAGAAACCATCTCTTTAACTCTCTCAGCAATTATATGCAGTATATCCACAAGGTGTATAGTACCCTATGGATTAAAATATTTAGCTAAGAGAAGACTAAGCATTAGCAAATATACTAGTGTTACTGTATTAAATCGCCTGAACATCAGCCGGGAAGCTACTCTTCACCCCATCTTTGGAACAACCTAATCCTTTATATCTTTCATCAGTATCGTCATCTAAGAGAAGAACATTATAGAGAGTATTGAATTTATCGTTTACTCTACGGGGAAGTTAGAGGTAATAAACATAATGGTGGATGAAGTAATTATCAACGTGCCTTTACTTGAGATACGTAACCTTAACACAGGGTTTACCACCCTTAGGGATATTACCCTCCTCGAAGCCCTGAGGAAAAAAGGCTACAATGTGAACTCGGCGTGTGGTGGATTAGGTATTTGTGGGTTATGTAGGGTTAAGGTATTGAGAGGATATTTATCTAGCCCTACACAATCTGAGAGGGATAGGCTTAGCCAGCTCCTCAAAGATGGGTGGAGGCTTGCTTGCCAGGCCTATATTAGGGGGGATGTGGAGATAGAGTTACCTAGTGTGGAGAGAAGGGTTGGGAAGGAGAGAAGAATTAGGGTATTTAGTGTTAGACACGACTTGAAGATACTGCCTCTAGGGGTTATTGGAAGAAACTTCCCCAGTGATGCTGAAACATTGGTACGTAGGCTAGAAGAGGAAGCTAATCTAAAAGGAATACATGTCTCTAGGGATGCTTTAATGAAACTACCTAGATTTATACTAAATAACCTAGCCCTATACGCTATCGTAGTTGGGGGAGAGATCATTGATTTCTCAGATAGGATGGAGGCCTATGGAGTTGCAGTAGATATTGGTACAACTACTGTAGCGGCTTCCTTAGTGAACCTCCTGAATGGGGCAATACTGGGGGAGGCTTCTACGCTGAATAGGCAGGTAAGCTATGGCGCTGATATAATATCTAGGATATCTTATTGCCAGAAGAAAACGGGGGGTCTAAGGGAGTTGCAGGAGGCAGTTTTGGATACGCTAAACAGCCTCATAAGAGAATTGGTGGAGAAGACTGGGATAAAGCCTGAGAATATCTATAGAGTCGTTGTAGCTGGCAATACTGTTATGACCCACATCTTCCTAGGTATATCGCCGGAGACACTCGGTTTAGCACCATTCGAGCCAGTCTTCAGGGAACCTATTAGAGTTAAGGCAGAGAACCTAAACATAGGGGTAAATCCCTCAGCGTTGGTTGAGACCCTACCGCTCCTCGGCGGCTACATAGGCGGTGACGTAACTGGAGATTCCCTGGCCAGCGGGATACTTGAGGAAAACTGTGCCTTACTCATAGATATAGGGACAAATGGTGAAATACTACTCAAAAAGGGGGAGAAGGTATATGCTGTTTCTGTCCCAGCGGGGCCAGCCTTCGAGGGTGTAGGGCTAGAGAGCGGTATGACAGCTCTGGACGGGGCAATAGAGTCCATAGCTATAGGTAAAGACCTTAACATAGAGTACAGCGTTATAGGCGACACTAAACCTAGAGGGATATGTGGTTCAGGCTATATAGATCTCCTCTCCTCCCTAGTGGATATAGGTATACTCGAGAGGAATGGGAGGT
>JALURH010000109.1 GCA_027017025.1 Thermofilaceae archaeon | reverse complement strand
TACCTCCACTCTTATCGGCTTTTACCTCACTAATTTGAAGCAGTTCGAGAGAGCGCTTTGCTAGTCTTCTAAACTGTGAGTCTATTAGAAGGGTTGCAAACAGGTGTGTAGGGTCACCATCTATTGTTAGTCTAAGTGTATATACCCCTGGTTTGGGTATATTTATATGAATGTTGAACCATTTTTCGATACAAGTTGTAATGTTAAGGTGTTTAGTCACCATTACACCCTCCGAATTCATGACCTCTACTTTCAGGTTTGATCCTCTATAATATTGTGAAAGTAGAATGTGCAGTTCTGCCTTACCTCCATGTAAGGCTATTAGTGGGAACTCCACTACTCCGCCATCCTCCAAGACTATTGATGGAGAGATCAAGTTCGAGACCTCGCCATAGCTGAAACTAGTAGCGGTTTTTGATGTATTGGATGCCAATGGTAGGGGGCCAAAGGTTTGAAGAGTTATATATGGATGGTTAACTACTTGAGGCGGCAGATTCTCCAGGCTCTTTTCATATAGTTTTTTGGGCATAATTAGCAGCGCGTCAATAACTACGTTACTGCCTGAATGTTTTAGAACCTCCAATCTAGCGGTGGTTTCTCCTTCATAGCTGCAGCTAAAAGACCCTAACTCTAGCCAACCGGCTATGGGAAGCTTTGGAGAGCGCAGCTCCTTTGTCATTTTTTCTCCACATATAGTCAAAATATACGTTGCCTTTGCATTGCCACTTTGAGCTAAATGTAGTAGTGCAACATAATCCCTACTATCTATTTTAATGGTGAATGAGACCTTGCCATATCTTGAAAATAATGAAAGTTGGTAGGGAGCATAAGTATAAATGCCATAAATGTTGCTATTTATGGCCCCCATGAAGGGCTTTCTCCAGTAATATCTCCCGAAGGAGGATAGTGTGAAGCCCTCAGAGTTTAAATAGTATTCGTAAAGCTTCACGATGAGCTGATTAAGCTCAGAAAATTTTATCCAGAGATCTAAAGGCTCTGTAGTCGAACCTATGACCACAGGTAGATTTCTTGGGTAGGTCTCTGTATCTACAATAACAGGTTTAGCCTTGAAATTGTATGCAGCCAACAGGGATATATCATTCGCTCCGATAGGTCCTTGGACGGGAATTCGTGGCTCTACCCATAGATCTCGGGCTGCAGTTAAGCTGGGGGTCTTATAGTCTAAATATGCTATAGTCTCCTCTGTATATGCTCCGGCCCCATATATTATGCCTTTGTAATAAATCCCTGAAGTATTATCCGCATTTTCCTCCAGAGGCTCTATTACCTTTACAAACCCCCCATAATATGTCACGGGTCCACGGTTGCATACCCTATAAAGTCCTTGGCTCACTATACTCAGGCTAAGCATATGGGTGCTATCCAGGTTTGTAATATTATCTAGACGTCGTATTTTTATTCCTACAATTTCACCCTGAAGCTTTCTATCTCCGACCCCCCCTATAGTGATCTCTTCCGGTGATATACTTCCATTATACGAGACAGGCTCTTCATCAACGAGGCGCCCATCAATATAAAGCCTCGCCTCTCCGCGGAAATACACTGCCCTAATGTGGTGCAGCGTCCACCATACTGGTGTGTAGCCTTTAAGCTTTGCACTTCCTATAATGTAGTATAGATCATAACCCCATCCATAACTTAGGCGTATATTTTTACCTATTGAAATAATATCCTGCGAACGGTTCAGTCCTAACCTATAAAGTTTAACCCAAGCATCTATGATAAAACCAGATCCCTCTGGAACGTATTCTGCGTATCTCTGCCTTTGCGATGCAGTCGCTTCACCTGTAACCTCTACATTAATACATAAGCCAGGTGTGAGTTTTGGCACGTATATCCATAAAACCCGTTTGCCATCGGCTACGGAGTAGAGTGTTATACCATCCCTATCACTCAATTTTGTTAAGGTGTAATCCAAATACTCCTCCATATAAGGGTCACGGATAAAGTACCAATATGGAGTATAATTGGATACTAGTACCGTATCAAAGCCCCAGTCAAGTAGCATTTCTCTAAAGCTAGGAGACCTATAATAATAGGCCAAGTCTATCCTCCAAGCATAAGCATAGGGAAAGGCCATCTCGCCAATGTAAAGAAACCTTGGCTCCGTAACAGTAAGATCTAATACTCTAGACGTGTAATAGCCCTTCATGCTTTGCCATGTGTTCTGAAGCATCTTTTTATAGGTTTCCTCGGGCCATTCTGCGTTTCTATTATCTGCTGGGTGAACATATTTTAGAGATATCATAGAGCCGGGGAGATAGAGCAGCTGAACTATAACCAATGTCAAGACTATTAAAAGAATTAAGTGGGAGTTTATGAATCTCCGGGGAATCCTGTTGGGTATGAATCCATCTTTTAGCCTCAGGATTAGAGGAAGGGATAAACGGTGAATATATTTTGACCATATGGCGAAAACTAGAGGAGCAGTAATGGAGACTATTCTTCCGGGATCTCGATAGATATGAAAAGCTTTAGTTAGGAGGTTAAGCCCTAAAGAACTTGAAATCTGCATTAAAGTGCCATAATAGTAGTTAACCCCGTATAGCAGGATATGGGTGATCAGGATATATGCATATGTTTTACTTCTAATACCATAAATGTAAATGTATAATCCTATAGGGATCCATATAATGATTGCATAAACTTGGGACCATAACTTGTAAAAGCCTAGGTACGTTATGTAATTATATTTCGCTCTTAGAATGCTGTCTACGCAAGCGAATCCTAGATATTGTAGAGGCTCCCTTAAGCTTAGGAGTTTCCATTCAATCTTGGTTGAGGCAAGCCTCTCCCATAGTATCTCCTGGTAAATCTGTGGTACTGCAGTTAAAGAATACATTTGGAGGATAAGCATGAACGGACCGGTAAGTATTATCAAAATTACCGCGTAATGTATAGGTTTTCTGGAATGGATCTCTTTATGCTTCGAAAATATCAAAATTATCATCATAATTAGTAATCCAGCTAATATTAAACCGTAGTGATTCGGCGCAGTCCAAACTAAAAGAATTACTACTAGCAGTAATTTTGTTAGTATTTCGATATTCATATTCTCTGTTAAGATCTTGAAGGTGTAGTAGTATATTAGTGGTGTAATAGCATAGGCGAACTTAAGAGACGGTATAAAATATATGCTGCTGAGCAGAGGAGATGCTATGTATAACGTAGCTGCTAGGTAAGCAGAAGCCTTATTTGTTGAGAAGCTTAGTGCCAGCAGGTACATTGATATAAAACCTATGGCGAGGGACAGGGCTTCCATGAAAAGTATTCCAGCAAGCAAGCTGTCTGTAATTCTATAAATGATGAATGGAATTAAGCTTATAAATGGATTATTCAGCTCAAACTGAGTATAAGAGTTATAGGTAGGAGAATAGGTGTGGATCACTTTTCCAAGAACCCTTTTCTCCATCCATACGTATGCTGGTCCGGCCATGTCGCCTTGATACATTGCTATACGTTGAAAACCGTTGTAAAGATAGTGAGCGGTGAGCGGTAATATAACTATTATACATGCTGAAAAAATAAGCTTTAGTGCGTTCCAGCGGGATAGCAAGATGCTCCCCCTAAGAGCTCCCTCCCATTTTCATTAACTTCATAATAACGTGATGCCATAAAAATTCTTCTATATCAACTGTTATAGTACTCCACAGTTTTTTAACATTGCCTTTCATTCTCGCCCCTCTTAGTATAGCCCTTGCAAGGTCCTGAGGGTCTCCCGGTTTGAACAAGATGCCAGCATATTCTTTCACCCTGACCTCTAGGGCTCCAACTTTTGAGGCTATAACTGGTATACCCATATAGTTAAATTCGCTTAGCGCTAAGGAAAAGGCTTCGACCGGTGGAGAAAGCGAAGGTATTACTCCCACGTCACAAAGCAGCAAGGCTCTAAACTTGTCGTTTTCGCTGAGTAAACCCAGAACATCTATACTGCGGAGAATAGACAAATCTCCATTTTTCTTAATATATTTTAGCAATGTTTTATATGCATGGAATTTTGGTCCTATGATTTTAACATTACACTTTATACCTTTAGCTTCAAGGTACTTTATTGATTCAAGCAATGTCAATGCTCCCTTCTGCTCTGTGAAACGGCCCAAATAACATATGGTTAAAATCTCATGTTTCCTGGTTTTTTTCTTTGTTTGAGGCGGTTTTTTGATACCATGGGGTATTAGAGCGTACTTGCTCCGGGCAACATGCCAAAATAGCCTGAGGTCATGTGGTGATGCAAAGTGTACTAAATGCGAAAGAACTGATATGAGCAGTTTTGGGGCAATTATTGCGGGTGATAGGAGGGCCTTGATTTT
>JALURH010000108.1 GCA_027017025.1 Thermofilaceae archaeon | reverse complement strand
CTATTCATGCACGAAGACGAAAAATATTCCTCCTAGGTTTATCTATTAATGAGGGGGATGAAGGGCCTGCGCCCAAGAGGGATTAATGACCGGCGCTAGGCCTACTGACCCCTGTACTTTAGTTAGCGCTGAGCTGCTCTACAATGTCTCTAACTCTTTTTACATCGATAGGCTCGGTATATTTTCCCTCCCTATGGAAGTAGGTTCCTATTATGAATCCATCAGCAATATTCACGTAGTCTCTAATATTGGAGGAAGTTATTCCACTGCCTACTAGGACCGTTGCCCCCGCCTCTTTAGCCTCCTTTATTGCTGATGTGGGAGGAGGTTCTCCTGTAGATAACCCGGTAACTATTACTGCATCTGCTAAACCCCTCTCCATAGCTTCGAGAGCCGCATGGTAGTAATCCACCGCTGAGAGGCTAACGCCATGTTTAACCTTTATATCGGCTAGAATTAGTACATCAGATTTTAGATAATTTTTCAGAAAGTATATTTCCCAGGCTTCTGGCTTAAGTAAACCCTCCCCCGATGCAACAATCTCTGTATACGCATTTACCCTAATGAAACTAGCCCCCGTTACGTACGCTATAGATAATGCTGCGAGTCCATCGCTCCTTAAAACGTTTATACCTACAGGTATTGATGTTGACTCAATTACACGTTCAACTATTTTTGTCATCGAGGAGATAGTGATAGGTAAAGCCTTCATCCTCAATGGCCGATCTCCAAAATTTTCTACAATTATTGCATCAACTCCCCCCTCCTCTAAAGCAAGAGCATCTTCAACTGCTCTATCAATAACTTCAGTAAGATTGTTCCTATAATTTGGTGCACCAGGAAGAGGTAATAAGTGTACAACACCTATCACCGGTTTTGCTCTAAATAAGTCTTTGAGAGCCATATTATCTCCTCGGTAGAATCCTAACTATTTTGCGGTTACATAGATTTTAATCTATGCTAACCTATACTGTGGAGATATTATTTTATTAATGATCTTTAGCTGAGGAGAATAATTAGAGAGTTTAACAAGCTCTTAGTTCTTCAATAAATTTAGAAATACATTTCTCTATACTTTCAAGCTTCTCACATTCAATTATCGTTAGACCAATACATTTTCCATAATCAATCCTTAATTCTTTAAGTTTACCAGCCTCCCTCAATAAGAGTACAGATAAACTTAGATCGCCTTTATGTGCCTTTATAGTAACTCCCTCTTCATGCTCCTCTGTTTTCGTCGTAAAACCACGTTCTCTGAGGATACTTTCTATCCTCTCCTGTGCTAATTTAAAAGTATCCCTATTCATATTATCACCTAAAGATACTGTTACAAGAGAACTAATATATCGTTTGTTTTATTGATCGCTTACATATTTTATCCCAGCAAGATCTTATGTATATTGATGAGCAAACGTATTGGATTCATCGGTCTAGGTATAATGGGCTTACCCATGGCTTCTAGGCTCGCAGAGGCAGGATATAGCCTTATTGTGTGGAATAGAACTCCTCAAAAAGCTGAAAAACTTAAGGAACGTGGAGTAAGTGTAGCCTCCTCGCCTGCAGAGCTTGCCTCAGCAGCAGAATATATTGTAGTAATGGTTTCAGACGATACCGCTAGTCGATCAGTTCTACTAGGTGATAAAGGAGTATATGAATCTATTAAGGAGGGGAGTGTAATAATAAACCATAGTACTGTAACTCCAATGCACAGTATTGAGATGTACAGGATTTTCAAGCAAAGAGGAGTCCATTATTTAGAGGTACCCGTAATGGGTAGTAGAGGCGCAGCAGAGAAAGGTACACTACTATCTATGGTTGGGGGAGATAAAGAGCTGCTAGCTAGCATTAGTGGAATACTAAAAACATATTCGAGAGAGATCATATATATTGGTCCAATAGGTCATGCAACAGCCCTTAAACTCGCTATTAATAGTATCTTCTTCAACTCTGTCCAGGCTCTAGCTGAGGCTATAGCGCTTGTAGAAGCTTGGGGTATAGGTGCTTCAAAATTGTTTGAGGTTGCTGATAGGCTTTGGATTAAAGTTATTGTAGATAGGTATGGACGTCGATTACTTGCCGACGAGTACCCAGTCAATTTTAGGTTAGTTCTTGCTGCAAAGGATCTGATGTATACTGTGCAGGCAGGTTACGAGAAGAAACAGTCACTACCTCTCACTAGCGCAGCAGCACAGACCTACCTTAAGGCGGCTACAAGCGGTTTAGGCGATAAGGATTACTCTCGTATATTTAAGTTCCTTAGATACCATAAAGTATGATAATTCCCCTACCTATTCCGAGATCTAAAAGAAAATCGTATTACCTTAGTTTAGGTTAGGTTATTATGGTTGATGATAAGATTAACGAGTACAGAAAGGTATTAGAAGAATGGATTAAAGTGTTTAGGGATAACACGGATTCATTTGGTCTAGCTAGCCCCATGTATGGTAATCACGGGCTAGATGGTTTCTCATGCTCACTTAGAGATTATATTGTTGAGGGAGGCGGGGAGCTCTCAGATATGTTAGGTGGGAGGAAGAAGGTCATTCTGGTTATAGCCGATGCACTAGGTATATCAACTATATTAAGTCACTGGTCTGCTATGGAAAAACTCCTAGAAAATGCTAGGGTAGTCTACGGATTAAGTAGTACTGCCCCGACTACTACGGCAACCGCTTTAGCGACTCTCTCTACTGGTGCTGTTCCAGCTAAGCATGGAATGTCGGGATTTAAGGTGTATTTAAGGGAGATTGGTTCTGTAGTCGAGGTTCTCGGTTATAAGTATCCGCTGGGAGGCGACAATATACTAGTTGAATCCGGAGTTGAAGCTACGCTTATTGAATCAAAAACCATTTATGAAGAAATCAGGGAGTCGGGAGAGAAGGTTTATCTCGTAGCTTGGGAGAAACACATCGAAAATAAGTTTACAGCCGAGGCCGCTAAAGGAGCAGAACTTGTAAAACATAGTACTATAAGTGATACACTAAGTATTCCTTTAGAGCTTGCCTCAAATATCGATAGAGGTCTTGTAGTTACGTACTGGGGTGAGATAGACTCTGTATCACATATTTATGGGCCTTATTCAAAACAGGCGGAATATAGTGTAGAAATGTTCGCTAGCTTAGCTCTAAAGTTAGTGAGAGACTCTGTCTCTAGGGATGTAGCCGTGATTATCATAGCAGACCATGGTCAGATCTCCGTAGGAGATTCTATAAGGCTGGATAATACTAAGCTTATGCAGAAACTAGTTATACCTCCTTTTGGAGAAAAGAGGTTAACATATTTGGTTACGAGAGAAACTTTAACTTCTAATGATCTCTTGGGTCTAGAGGAGAAAGCTGTGCTTCTAGAGAGAAAGGAATATCCTAGACTCTTCGGGGATTATCCCTCCGAGAGATTCCTACATAGATTTGGGGACTATATACTGGTACCCACTGGGCTAAATCTACTAGTGTATCCATATTCCAAGAAGGATCTAGAGGATAGACTGAAGGGTCATCATGGTGGATTGCTGCCTGAAGAATTAGCTATTCCATGCCTCATTTTTTATTGAGGGGGTTTCCTTGGAGATTATCTTGGCATCTAGGAGTGTTGCTAGAAGAAAATTGCTGGAGAATCTAGGATTTAAGGTGAAAATCGTAGTGCCAGAAATAGAGGAGGAAAAAGCTTTTACGGAGGAGGATGCTCCTAGAGTTGTTGTAGCTAATGCTTTAGAGAAAGTCAAGAAGGTAGTGATTGGGGAAAAAATTGTTATCGGTGCTGATACCTTAGTATGTATTAACGGTAAAGTCTTGGGTAAACCCAGTAGTATCGATGAGGTAAGAAAGTTTCTTCACATACTAAGGGGTAGGTGGCATAGAGTCTACTCTGGATATGCTATCTGGATACCGAGAATAGGTTATAGAACAGGTATAGATGTAGCTAGGGTTAAGATGAGGTCATATACTGATGAAGAAATAAACTACTATATTGAGTCCCAAGAGCCGCTGGGCAAGGCTGGAGCTTATGCTCTACAGGGTCTAGGTATGTTTTTAGTTGAGAAAATCGAGGGAAACCCCTCCACTATAGTAGGATTACCTATTCACAAGGTGGTAGAGGAACTGAGGTTTGGAGGATACTGGCCTACCAAAAAATAGGACTATTATTTAGTTTCTTCTACACCAAATAGCTTCTTTATAGGTTCAATCATTGAGGTAATCTCCATTGGTAGAACAATTTTCGTAGAGGGCGAAGCAGCTACCTCTTTCCACGCCTCGAGGTATTGTAGGAGCAGTGCCTTGGGGTCAAGTTTTGCAGCAGCCTCATTGATAGTGTTGAGAGCTTGAGCTATACCCTCTGCTCTAAGTATAGCAGCCC
>JALURH010000107.1 GCA_027017025.1 Thermofilaceae archaeon | reverse complement strand
AACTAACCTAGGCTTGGTATAGTTCCTAGCAGATCCTCTAGCTCAGGGCTTATATCTAGCGCTCTTCTAAGAAGTTTCTTCGAAGCTTCCCTGCCTTTCCTGACAACATCTCCTTCATTAACCCGTGTTGACTTGAAGTTCTCTAATACAACTTCCCCATCAACAATAACAGTATGTACGTCTCCCATAGTTGATGAATAGACTATATTACTTATTACATTAAATACAGGGTTTAGATGGGGCTTCCCCCTATCTAGCAGAACTATATCAGCTTTCTTCCCAATAGCTATTGAACCTAACTCACGTAAACCTAAGTTCTCGGCAGCCCGAGAAGTGACAAGACTAAATACCTCCTCAGCTTTTATAGCTGCTGGGTCATGTTTCTGCAACCTCTGTGCATAAATAAAGCTTCTTGCCTCCTCAAAAACATCGATGTTATCGTTGTAGCATGGTGCGTCTGTACCTAATAGTACTTTCCCGCCTAGACGTAGTAAATCGATTGCGTGGAAAAATGTTCCACTAAGCATATATGTGGTTGGACATTGAACAACTAGTGTACCTGTATTAGCGAGCACGCTTTTTTCCCAGTCATCTATATATATGCAGTGTGCAGCTAAGGTTTGGGGCCCGAGAATACCGATATCATGTATCAGTCTTACCGGAGTTGTCCCAGTCCTCTCTTTAACCACCTTTAGTTCCCTCTCAGATTGTGCTAGATGCATATGTATGGGTAAGCCTTCTCTCCCCGAAATCTCCTTCAGATCTTTGAACCATTCAATAGAGACGGTCTCGGGAGAGTGTGGGGCTAGTACTGGTTTAATGAGACTACTCCTATCCCTCCATTTCTCCACGAAGTCTAGAGCCTTTCTAAATTCATCTTCTCCAACCCATGGTCCACCCCAAGTCATTATAGTGTGCCCCAGTAATCCCCTTATACCAATATTCGATAAGGCTTCAGCTATCCTATCCATGAAGAAATAGTGGTCAGCTAGTAATGTTACTCCCGACTTCAAAGCCTCAAGAGCACCTAGTGTGGCAACTTTCTCGACGATTTCAGGGGTAAATGCCTTTTCAATAGGCCAAAATATCCTGTAGATAACGTCGACATAATCCGACGCTAACCCCCTCATAGCGCACATAGCTATGTGTGTATGTGCATTGATCAATCCAGGTATGGCTATGAGCCCTCTACCATCAATCTCTCTATCCGCTACGCCGAATTTTCTCCTAAGCTCGTTGTATTCGCCTATAGCCAATATGTAGGTATCCTCAATATAGATAGAAGACTTTCTGAGTATCCTGCGGTTATTATCCATCGTAACAATGTAGTCTAGATCCCTAACGATTATGCTAGGTTTCATTTCACTACCATGCATTAAGATAAAGCTAATATTGTTTATTAGAAATATTTATATTGGTAACAAACATGCCTGAAGAGGCAACAGTTGAAACAGTAGAGGTAACACCGACTGGCGCTAAAATTCTTGCCGTTGTTATGATCCCCACAATTGCTGCATTAAACTACGTCGGCGGCGTCCTAGTTGAAATGTTGAAAGCTCCAATATGGGGTGATACTTGGGCAACAATGCTAGGGACATTAATATCAGGTTTTGTTGTAGGCGCAGCGGGGGGCTTCCTCTATAACATTATAATGGCCTTCACCGTATGGGGCCTACCGAACTGGGTATGGGGTTTCGCTAATGTAGCTATAGCGCTTATAACATGGTTCATGATGAAAATGGGCTGGACAGACCTCAAGAAGCCTATGACCTACATCATGGCTATAATACTGTTTGGATTTATCTACCCCATCTTTACGACAGCTATATCCATCGGTTTATTTGGCGGTGGCCCACTATGGAAACCTCTCCCAGCAGCCATTTATGCAGCTGTTCTCAGCTCTACAGGAAACTTCTGGTTAGCAAACTATATCCAGAATGTATCAACAGAGGTTCCCGACAAAGTAATAAGCTACATAATATCACTGATTATAGCCTCGAGGGTTCCGAAAAGGTTTATACTAGCTAAATAAAATCTTTATTTTTTAGGTGAATTTTTTTGGGTATAAGTCTTTCCCTACTTAAGAGGACAGCGGTAGAAGTAGAGACGTTTGTTCAGCGTCTTGATGGACGGGTAAAGTTTCTCTACTTTATTTGGGCATCTATCCTGGTATACATATTCTACGATTTTATACTGAACCTCATCTTCATCATTGTTACCCTTCTCCTGGCTATATACGCTAGAGTTGCTAAGCCAATAGCTATGACTCTTCTAGTTATAATTGTTCCATGGATAGCTATAGCTACGCCTATACTGAGTCTTCCATTGGGGTTTCCGTGGAACAAGACAATAATCTATTACATTAAGTTCGCAGGCTACGAGATACCTGTGTACCTAGAGGGGCTAGGCTGGGGCATAACCTGGCCTTTGAGAATAGGTGTATGTATATCCACCGCAATGCTATTCTACTTAACAACTAACCAGGCTAGGCTGGTTGCAACAATGTTTAAGATGAAGGTTCCATTTAGGTTCATCTATATGCTTATAGCAACCTTCCAGCTTATACCCCTGCTTGTTGATGAAGCGAATACTATTTTCCAGGCACAACTCTCTAGGGGGTTGAGGACTGATGTCGGTATAATAAAGAAACTTTACTACTACTTGGCCCTCGTTATACCATTAACCCTTAGTGCATTAAATAGGGTTCAGATTAGGGCTATCGCGTTAGAGTCTAGAGGCTTTAGTGCCCCAGTAACTAAGACCCTAATGTATGAAGCCGAGTTTAAGTGGATGGACTGGATTTTCCTATCAACGATAATTGTAGCCACAATAGTGCTAGCATATGTGTACATAACCTATGGGTACTCACCTATAGCAGGGCTTGAGTACATATGGGGTTGATAGGATGGGTGAGGCGGTAGTTAAGGTAGAAAATCTCACGTACAGCTATCCTAGGCGCGAGAACGTTTTAGTTAATGTATCCTTTGAAGTTAAGAAAGGAGAAGTTTTGGGTATAATTGGCCCTAATGGTGCTGGTAAATCTACTCTATGCAAGGCTCTTAACGGCTTGGTGCCACACTTCTATGGTGGCAGAATAGGGGGGAAAGTTGTTGTAGCTGGGATGGATACTATGAAACATACAGTAGCTGAGCTATCAACGAAGGTTGGATTAGTTTTCCAGGATCCCGAGGATCAAATGTCCGGTCTCGCCCTAACAGTGTACGAAGAAGTTGCTTTCGGTTTAATGATGCTTGGCTTCCCTAGGGAGGAGATAGATGCTAGGGTTAGAGATGCTATAAAGAAGGTTGGGTTAGGGGGGCTTGAGGGGAGATCCCCCTTTGAGTTATCGGGAGGCCAAATGCAGAGATTAGCTATTGCCACAGTTCTAGCTATTAAGCCTGAGATCCTCGTCTTAGATGAGCCGACAGCACAGCTCGACCCGATAGGTAAATTTGAGGTATTCTCGGTAATCAAGAAACTTGCTGAGGAGGGGTCTACGATAGTTGTTGTAGAACATGAGATAGAGGAGCTAGCTACATTTGCTGACAATATCCTCCTACTAGATGAAGGTAGAGTTAGGGCTTATGGCTCAGCTAGAGAAGTTTTGGAGAAAGTGGATCAACTTAGGAAGTATGGTGTAGACCCTCCATCGGTAACGGAGCTAACGTATATACTTAATAAAGAGGTTGGAACAGACTTTGAGATACCGATAACCATAGAGGAAGCATATAAGATATATGCCGAAGCCCTGGGGGTGAGCTAGAGTGATAAGCAAGGGAGAAGAGGGAAAAGTTCAGAGAAAAAACAGGGAGCCAGTTATTAAGGTTGAAGACGTATGGTTCCAGTATCCTGGTGGTGTTTGGGCTCTCCGTGGAGTTACGATGGATGTCTATGAGGGAGAACTTATTGCTATGATAGGCCAGAATGGCGGCGGAAAAACAACTTTAGCTAAGCACCTCAATGGTTTGTTAAAGCCTACGAAGGGTAGAGTTCTCGTAGAAGGGCTAGATACTAAAGACACTCCCACACATGAAATAGCTAAAAGAGTAGGCTATGTATTCCAGAACCCAAGTCACCAGATATTTGAAAGCACGGTATGGGATGAGGTAGCATTCGGTCCCAAGAACCAGGGACTAGAGGGAGAAGAACTCGAGGAGAGAATAAAATGGGCGTTGAATCTTGTAGGGTTGGAGGAATTCGTGAAGGTAAATCCCTATGATCTTGATTACGGAAAGATGAAGCTTCTTACTGTTGCATCTGTTCTAGCAATGAAGCCCAAAATACTTGTACTTGACGAACCCACTACGGGCCAAGATCATAGGGGTAGATGGATTCTAGCCGATCTATGTAAGAAGCTTAATAGGGAAGAAGGTATGACTATCTTAGTTATTACACACGATATGCGGTTTGTAGCCGAAGTTGCTGAAAGAACTATATTGTTAGCTAATGGTAAGATAATGATGGAT
>JALURH010000106.1 GCA_027017025.1 Thermofilaceae archaeon | reverse complement strand
ATACTAGCGCTGCAGCTATATTGTGTGTATACTTCCTGTGCGGTATCTCCCACCTTAGATCTATATCTGGTAGAGTCGAAAAACCAACTATCAATAAAACAGTTAACATATTTGAATAGTCATATAACTGGAGTATGTAAAATATTGATGAAACAACTAGTAGGGATAGACCTGCATGCCCCTCACTATTCAATAATAGACACCTGGATTTATAGCCCTAAATATTAATATACCTAAATAGGTTTAAGTAATTTCTGGAGGTGAATAGCCCCGTGGGCACTAAATTAAAGCTAAATAGAAAAAGTAGGATCCATGAGATAGCTAGAGATATACCAGTAATCTATACACCGAGGGAGGTTATGGAGATACTTGAAGAAAAAGTATCTAGGGGGGAGCTTACCGAGGATGAAGCAGAGGAAGTATTCATGGTATGGTCACAACTACGGGAGAGCAGTAAGTGTGGGATCTAGGGTTACGGCACAACCTTACCTGGATTCAGAATATTGTTTGGATCAAATAGTTTCTTTAGTTTCCTCATAACCTCTATCTCCTCCTCACTGAGAGATAGCCTAAGGTATTTCCGCCTAATATAGCCTACACCGTGTTCACCAGTAATTACGCCTCCAAGCTCTGTTGCTGCCATATAGATTTCCTCCTTAATTTTCTCATATTGCTCCATAGACCATCCCTCCTTCCTCATTACGTGGGGATGTAGGTTTCCATCACCTACGTGGCCGTAGACAGGTATATAGGTACCGTACCTCCTCTCTATTTCATCTATTTTGTCCATTAATTCGCCTACACTTGCTGGTGGGACAGCTACATCAAGTATATCCACGGTTTCGGGTTTCAAAGCACTATAGATCTCGCTCCTAATCTTCAGTATACTCTCTTGTTCACGCCTAGATTCAGCTATAAGAGGCTCAAGTGAACCATTCTCTTTACAGATAGAATCTATCTTCTCGCACTGTAAATATACTGTATCCTCGTCTGCTTCAGCTAGTATTATGAGTAGGAAAGCCTTCCCATCCCTACACGGCCATGTAAGCCCAAGCCTCTTAGCGGATTTCTCTACTAAATCCTTTTCAACATACTCGAGGGCTAGGGGGATAATACCGCTCTGAAGTATTTTCGGCACCGACTTAACTGCATTTTTCCTGTCGTTGAAAGGTATGATCAGCGTTGCTGTCGCACCGAATTTCGGGTATAGACGGATTACGGCCTTAGTTATCACACCGAGAGTTCCTTCGCTACCTATAAAGAGGTGCATAAGGCTATAGCCAGTATTATTTTTGATCAGCTTACCGCCTAAATCAAGGACTTCGCCTGTAGGTAATACAACCTCAAGTCCCTTAACATAGTTCCTCATCACACCAGTCCTAACAGCTCTAGCTCCACCAGCGTTACACGCTATAAGTCCACCGATCTGTGCTCCTTCATCACCAGGGTGTGCGGGGAAAAAGAGGCCAGCCCTATCTGCTTCCTCGATAAGCCTACCAAGCGTAACCCCAGCCTCAGTAACAGCCATAAGGTTATCTCGATCAATTTCTATCCTATCCATCCTCTCTAGGGAAAGAATTATTCCACCGCTTATTGGTATACATCCACCAACTAGGCCTGTACCCCCACCTCTGGGGAAGACAGGCACCCTATATTTATTGGCGAGTCTAAGTATCTCCGAGACCTCGCTGGTAGCTTGAGGCTTTACGAGAACAACATCCCTAGATGGAGGAGGTCTAACGAGTTCAGCTGTTTCATCAACCAAGTAGCCTAGCATACGGTCGATATCCTCTATAACCCATTCCTCACCAACAATACCTTTAAGCTCATTAACAATATTCTTATCCATTAACCTCTACCCATACTCCGCAGCTTCTCAATTAGTTTAGGTATGACTTCATATAAATCTCCAATTACCCCATAATCCGATACCCTAAAGATAGGGGCAGATGGATCAATATTTATAGCGACAATAACCTCAGAGTCTCTCATGCCAGCTAGGTGTTGGGGAGACCCAGATATGCCACAAGCTATGTAGAGCCTAGGTTTAACAACGTTACCGCTAAAACCTATCTGGTGGTCCCTAGATATCCATCCCTCATCTACGAGTGGTCTACTAGCACCAACCTCACCACCCAGTAGGCGTGCGAGCTCCTCTATCATCCTAATATCCTCGGGCCTCCTTAGTCCACGTCCACAAGCAACTATTATTTCTGAATCAGCTAACCTTACTTCCTTATCCCTAACCTTCTTAAGAACCTTTATGCCAGTATCCTCTAGCACCTCTGCTTCCTCAACGATAATCTCTCCCCTCCTCTCTAGATCCCTCCTGGGGGGCTTCATAACCCTATATCTTACTGTAGCAATAACGGGTCTAGTTCTAGTCTTTATATATGCAATAATGTTGCCTGTGAACGCAGGTCTAACCTGCACTATATCTCCTTCCTCATCAACACGTATATCTATGCAGTCAGCGGTTAAACCAGTGTTTAAGGCAACAGCTACCCTAGGTGCTAGAGACCTACCCAGTGGAGTAGCACCGAAGAGTATGAGTTCAGGTTTCTTTCTTATGGCTAAACTAGCTATAATATGTTTGTACCTAACGGGGTCGAAAACTTCTAGTAGAGGATTGTCGAAGACATATACCCTATCAGCTCCATAGTAGATTAATTCACTAGCTATATTCTTCACATTGTACCCGAGCAATACGCTATATAACTCTACGCCAAGTCTATCGGCTACCTCCCTCCCCTTGCTAAGCAGCTCGAAAGATACTGGATGTATCTCTCCTCCATGTTGTTCAGCAAAAACTATTACACCTGCCATCTACATCAACCCAGTAACCCCTCCTCTATGAGAACCTCTACTAGTTTATCAACAGCATCTACGCCTCTAAAGATTATAGCTTTTCTACCTCTCTCAGATGGGAAGAAAACTCTGTGAACAATTGTTGGAGAACCTACATAGCCGAACCTCGATACATCGGCAACATCAACTAATTCATCCGCTGACCAGACCTCAATGATTGCTTTCCTAGCTCTAAGTTTATCCCTAAGCGTAGGTAACCTAGGTACATTAATATCCTTGGTAACCGCTATAAGCCCCGGTAGCTTCATCTCAACGAGGTAATATCCATCACCTAGGTCGGAGACAACAAGTATCCTATCGTTAGATACCTCCCTTATCTCAGAGACGTAGGCTATATGTGGGATACCTAGGTGCTCCGCTATCTCGGGCCCCACCTGCCCAGTATCTCCATCAACGGTTTTCTCGCCGCATATGATTAAGTCGAAGGAGCCTAGTTTCCTTATAGCACATGCAAGAGTATAGGAGGTAGCTAAGGTATCTGCGCCAGCAAACCTCTTATCAGTTAGTAGTATAGCTCTATCCACCCCCCTAGCTAATGCATCACGTAACGCAGATTCAGCTTGTGGAGGACCCATACTTATAGCCGTAACAGTGCCTCCCAGTTTCTCCTTTATCCTAACAGCAGCCTCTAAAGCATTAAGATCAAAGGGATTAATTTCTCCAGGCGCAGAGCTCCTATCGATCCTCCCAGACTTTACGTCAAACCTTACTTTCTCTATATCTGGGACATACTTCACCGGGACAATTACGTGAAGCCCCATTCCGCCTCACTCATCATTATTCTCAGGAAGATAATATATCCCGGAAATATAGCTTTTATAACTGGGGAATAGTGAATGCGGAACATAAAACACTTAGCAAAGAAGACATAGAATTAGAACCCTGCTCCAGAAATACTTATGTTTGTTTTTGTTCCCCAGATATATTAGCTTACACCTTTTACCCTTAATTATAGCTACTGTATATTCTTACTGTGATTAACAGAATACTGCTGCTAGAATGTGAAGATATAAACTCAGGGAGTGTTTTAAGGCAAAAGGGGGTTTTAGAGGGCACCGAGGGAAGCAAGGTTCTAATTATACCCTGGTCTACGGTGGATCCCAGGAAAGAAGCCAAATACAGGGGATTAATTAAGGAATATTTCGGGGATCTAGGTATTGAATCTATATTCCTCAATAGAGGGGATACATCTACACAAGTAGAGGAGAAATTTGGTTCTGTAGATATAGTTTATCTCCTCCTACTACTTAGGGAGGTTAAGAAGAGAGGAGTTAATAGGCTTATAGAGGGTTTCAAGGGCGTCATAATAGGTAATTCAGCTGGTGCACTAATATTATCTAATTACTTCCTTAGTTCAAAGAGAGAAAAATTATTCTATAAGGGATTGGGTTTAGTTGATTTCCACCTCACAGTCCACTACGGTAAGGAGAAAATTAATGATATTCTAGAACTGAGTTATAGGAGGGAAATAATAGCCTTATCTGACGGCAGTTCAGTTATTGTTAGAAATAGCAGAATAGTAAGGACGTGGGGGAGAGATCTTCAGGATAAAGAATGGGGTTATAGTTAAGCTACAGGAGAATGTTTGAGTACACCTTAGTAGTTCCTAATAGCAAGCATGGTTGCCAAAACTTAGTGAAAGTATACCTAAATAATATTATAT
>JALURH010000105.1 GCA_027017025.1 Thermofilaceae archaeon | reverse complement strand
TTGTTAATTAATAGATCTAACCGGATTTTCCCCTCTAATTACTATTTTTAACATCCCTATGAAAATTAACTATAAACTCATGAGTATTCTATAGCGAAGAAAAAGAACCATATTTATATATATCTTCATATAATACATATCCCTATAAATATTATAGAGTAATTTGGTGCTATGAATGAAGGGGAGAATCCTAATAATAACCACAGTATTATTCCTAGAATTTTTTATTGGAAGTGCTACTGGGGTTCAAAGAACAATTTTATCTGTATACTCGAGCAATTTTGCACAAGGCTTTATACTTGCCCTACCAGTAATTTCCTTCGGTATCTTTAAGAGTGTCGCTGATGTTCTCGGAGGCTTTATCATAAACCGCTTAGGTAGAAAACCTATCTTAATTATTGGAAGCTTTATATACGCTATAGGGGTGTCTTTAATAATCTTTCTAGTAGATGTTATTGGTCTAATACTAGGCAATTTATTGATTGGTTTTGGAGAAGGATTGCTATATGCTACGGCAGCGGTAGCAATAACAGACATACTTGGATCAGAAGAGGCTTCAAGAAGCTTTGGCTACATGGAGGGAACAGCATACATTGGTTATGGTCTTGGAGCTATAATTGGTGGTTTCCTATGGAGTAATTACGGTATATCCACAGGTTTTATTTATTCACTTTTCGCCTCCATTGTAGCTATAGTTCTTGCTGTACTCTTTAAGGAAACAAGAGTATTCCTGCTCAAAGATAAGAGATACGTATACGAGTCTAAAGTCCCAACTACTTATGTTGTCAGAAGATGTTTCTCGACTATAAGTATACTTGCAACATATATTGCTTCACATATAGCAAAGGTAGCAGATACCCTCATATGGATAGCTATTCCACTCTTCCTGGCGCTAAGAGGTTTTTCCGCTCTAGAAATCGGCGTAATACAAGGGGCACTCATGTTTGTATGGTCGCTGATGATGCCTTTCTGGGGAGAGATCTCTGATAAATTGGGCAGAAAGATTCTAGCTACACTAGGTTTGTTTTTGAATTCATTATCCATACTTCTCTATCCATTCGCAAATGCTTTTCCCGAAGCTCTCTTGCTGACTACTCTGATGGGGATAGGTTACGCAATGTACTACCCTATCCTACCAGCTATGAGCATAGATCTAGCTCCAGTCGGAGGCAAAGCTATAGCCGTGGGACTATATAGAGCTCTGAGGGACTCTGGATACGTATCTGGAGCTATTTTAGTGGGACTTCTATTAAATAACCTAGGTTTTAGTGGATCATTTTCCCTCATATCACTGCTTTTAATGACTATAACCGGTCTAACATTTATACTCTTACGCGAGACACGACCTTTCTGGCCATTTTTTGGCATGGTAGTAAAGCATTCATCCCTAATGAGAGATATAGTAGCTATACAGAAAAATGTTATAGAGTCGTTATTTGATGGTAAAACAGAAGAAGCGCAACAATTTATGAAAAAGATAAAGAAGATAGAGAGAGAAGCTGATAGCATTAAGAGATTAGCGATGGGAAAAATGTGGACAACATTTCTTCCTCTAGGAGACAGAATGGATTTTGAGAGACTAATTGAATGTATAGATAGAATTGCTGGAGCTATACTTGAGTGCGATGAACGTCTACTTAGGGTAAATCTTAAGAACGTTAATGGTGAATTACGGGAACTTCTAATAAATATGGATAATGAGTTAGTAAGCCTAGCAAATAAGTTTATAGAGAATCTAGAGGCTCTCCGAATATCACCTATCTATGCATTCTATTTAACAGACGAAGTTGAACATATAGAATCCAGGATAGATAGAATCAGATCTAGGCTTATGGTAAAAATAAGAGAACTTATTGATGAAGGGAAAATAGACATCCTTTCTGCAATAGATCTTCGTGATGCTGTTGATCTAATGGAGATGGTTGCAGACGACTTCGAAGACGCAAGCGATATTATTAGGATAATCTTTTACAAGCATTCAGGCATAACTATAATCCAATAGAAATCAAATGACTAGACTATAGCTCTACTCGTACTCTATTGTTGCTGGAGGTTTATTAGTAATATCGTAAAGTACCCTATTTACACCATCTATTTCATTAACTATTCTTGAAGCAATTTTGTCCAAAATTTCCCATGGAAGCTTAGCGAAATCGGCTGTCATAGCATCTTCGCTCTCAACTACCCTTAGAGCGATTGCATACTCGTATGTCCTAGAATCTCCCATAACTCCTACGGACTTAAATGGTAGTAACACTGGAAAGGCTTGCCAAACTTTCCTATAGTATCCGCTCTTCTTCATCTCCTCCTCAACTATTTCCGTAGCTCTTCTTAGAATCCTAAGTTTCTCCTCGGTAACTTCACCAATTATCCTAACAGCTAGACCGGGTCCTGGGAATGGGTGCTGATAAACGATATCTTCTGGAAGTCCCAGCTTCTTTGCTAGAAGTCTAACTTCGTCCTTGTAGAGGTCAGATAAAGGCTCTATAATTTTAAACTTAATATCCCTGGGTAGAGTTACATTGTGATGACTCTTAATTTTATCGGATCTAGTACCTACTTTACCACTCTCTATTCTATCGGGATATATAGTTCCCTGAGCTAAATACCTAAATGGTCCATATTTTTTCTCAAGTTTTTCTCTAACGTTATTAAATACTTCAATAAATGTTGTAGCAATAATCTTTCTTTTCTCCTCCGGATCAATAACATTTCTCAATCGTTTAAGGAATATGCTAGAGGCATCAATAAAATGTAGATACTTAAATCCAAGTTTCTTTAAATTCCTTAGAACCTTCTCTCTTTCCCCCTTCCTTAACAGGCCCGTATCAACAAAAACTAAATGGAGATTATCGGGTCCAATGCTTTTTAGTAAAAGATAAGCAGTTGTTGTTGAATCGATTCCTCCACTAATTGCCATGAGAACGTTTCCACCTTTCCACATCCTTTTAATGTACTCAATCTTCTTCTTAACGATATTTGCCATATTCCAAGTGCCCTGGAGACCCGAAACCTTATATAGGAAATTGCCTAAAATTGCTCTACCATACTCTGTATGCTTAACCTCTGGGTGAAACTGTAAACCGTAGATCGGCAGAGATCTATGCTTAAATGCAGCTATTTTCGAGTAATCTGTTGACGCAAGAGGTATAAAATCTTCAGGTAAAGTCTTAACATAATCTCTATGGGACATCCAAACCTTCTGTTTACTGGGAGTATTATTGAATATTGTATCTCTGTTTATTAATCTCAGGATACTAGGTCCATATTCACCCTCTTCTCCTTTCTCTACCACTCCGCCAAAACTATGGGCTATTAGTTGGTGACCATAGCATATACCTAATAAAGGTATTCTTTT
This sequence comes from Thermofilaceae archaeon, assembly GCA_027017025.1. Lineage (GTDB taxonomy): Archaea > Thermoproteota > Thermoprotei > Thermofilales > Thermofilaceae > JALURH01. The sequence goes on along the minus strand of JALURH010000105.1, from coordinate 9,686 downwards.
ATCAATAATCCACTCTAACACCTCATTATCTAGTTTGGGGCTATTCTCACAATATATGCTTGCTGGTCCTCCTGAAAGAATAATCGCATTGGGTTTTTGCTCGATAAGTTTCTCTAGGGAGATATTATAGGGGAGAATCTCACTATATACGTTTAGTTCCCTGATTCTTCTGGCAATTAGATGTGTATATTGTCCGCCAAAATCTAAGACAATAACTTTCTGGACAAGCAAGTTTTCCACCGGCTGTTATATAGGATATTTCTCCAATGCCTCCTTTACACTTTCCCTAACAATCCTTTTTGCCTCCTCGTAGTTTAAACCTAGGTTCTTTATGGATCTCTCAATAACAATAGGTTTTTCTTTGACGAAAACATAGCAGGGTAGTTTAGCTTTGCCAGAAATAACTTTCTCTAATGGTTCATCGAAGCCTATGAAATCACCATACCATTTTACTCCAAAAAGCTTGTATCCCCCGTAACTAGCTTTCCTGAGTAGATTAAGGTTTGGTCCATGTATATCAACCGCCATTTTGTAAGTAGAATATATTCCTCCAGTAACTAGGGGCCAGTCACTACCTAAAGCTGATATATAATCTATTTCTTTCACAGTTTCCTCAAAGAGGTAAAGGTTAGATGATGGACAATGTACAATTCCTCTAGTAATCTTAAAACATTCTTTAGGTTCCGAGATACAGTGGACAGCTATTACATTAGCTTTACTAGTGTTAAGTATCCTAGTCAATTTATCTACCTCAGTAATACCTTCTGACAAGTGTAATGCGAGAGGAACCCCAAGTTTCTCCGCCACATAATACGCTTCTCTTATTATGTTAGGAGATGTAAGTCCGAGAGAATGTACAAATATCCCCGGGCTCCAATATCCGTTCCATAGTGCATAGTTCTTGAAGAAATACTGGATAAACTCCTTAATACTCAGCCAACCATCTTTCTCCATTATCGTAGGGGTAAGTACTATCCTTGGATGTACTCCTAAGCTCTTCGCAGCATTTAGATTAGCCTCAATATTACCTGTAACAACTATAAGTGTAGCTCCCTCAAGTAACGATAAAATATATGTAGCTCTAGCGAGCTTAGAGGAGAGAAAAGAATCTTTCCGAACCTTAGTCTCATCTACTCTTAGACGCCTATATTTAAGCCACTCATATGAATTTTTCCACCGTCTTGGCTTTCCTACATCAACTACCTGTGGATGGGCATGTGCATCACTGAAGCCTGGATAAACCACTGTCTCTATGTATAATTCTCCTTTACCATACTTTGTCTTAATCGTAACATTATCTTTTATACTACTAGGAGTAATAATAGTACCAACTTCGATTTTCATATCCAATTCACCTCTCTCAATATACCTCTAGGCCTAGACTCCTTGATTCCTCCTTCAGAAAGCCTGACGAAAACAGCTTTTTTCTGCAGTTCTCTTATATTCCTAGCTCCAACATAACCCATTCCCTGCTTTAAACCACCAACAATATTTGAGATAACATATTTTAGGGGACCACGGCACTCAACATAGCCCTCTATTCCTTCAGGGACTTTTTTGAACTCTCCATAACGCTTAGAGCCTCTCTTCAATGCACTGAGAGATCCCATACCTCTGTATTCTTTGTAGCATCTTCCAGAAACCTCTAAGCGTCTCCCGGGGGCTTCATTAACGCCAGCTAGAAGGTAGCCTAACATAACTGCATCTGCACCAGCCGCTAATGCCTTTACAATATCACCTGTTTTCTCAATACCCCCATCTGCGATCACGCTAACCCCTCTCTCCTTAGCAATCTCAGCTACCCAACTGATAGCAGTCAATTGTGGAACACCTACTCCAGCAACCTCCCTAGTCGTACATGCGTGACCAGGACCTATACCTACTCTTAGAGAAGAGGCACCAGCGTTTATAAGGGCTTCAGCAGCTTGCCCAGTAACAATATTACCTGCCATCACAGGAACCCCATACTCCGAGTACCTACGTGTAGCTTCAACAACATTCTTACTGTGCCCATGTGCAGTATCTACTACTATTAACGAAACCCCCTCTTCAGCCAATTTCTTAACCCTATTATCGTCAAATGGGCCAACTGCGGCTGCGACAGGAACACTATTCTCTAAAGCTTCTCTAACTATTTCTAAAGTATGATCTAGCTGAAGTGTTCTCGGCAGAACACCTAAACCCCCAAGTCTACCTAGCTCAATAACCATTTCTCTACCTGTAACTGTGTCCATTGGGGAGCTAATGATTGGTATACGTAGGGTCAATTTTTCCGCTATCTTTGTTGAGAGATCAATCTCCTCTATTCTCACATCAGAGTATTGCGGTACTAGCAATACATCATCAAAGCTTAACCCTAGTGGGAGATCTTTGATTTTATCGCTAAATTTACCCATGTGTCTAGAGACGGTATCATGTCTATAAGAATTTACTTAATGTTATAATAACATTTATCTTAATGTAATTATCTGTAATAACATGGTTATAATATGCCTAGGCTATATTCTAGAAAGATTTTACGTATAGGATCATCAAGTTACGCTATTTCATTACCTAAAGAGTGGGTAATTTCGCTTGGTCTAAAAGAAGGTATGCCCATTTTTCTTGAGGAAACCGTTGAAAAAAACCTTCTTATCTTACCATACCAACCACCCACTACACCGAGGATACTAAAAGCTCTACTTGAAGTAAAGGAAGGTGAGGAAGAGTCTATAGAAAGGCTATTAATAGCTCAGTATGAAGCTGGATACGACTACATAAGGATAGTGGGTAAACCTAAATTGTCGGCAGATGCTAGGAGAGCGATTAAAAAGACCTTAATTAGATTAATTGGGTTTGAAATAATTGAGGAAAGTGCAGACTACGTTGCAGTTCAATCAGTTCTCGATCCAGAGACCCTAGATATATGGCGTACGTTAGATAGAATGGAGGTTTTAATCCTAAATATGATAATTGATCTAAAAACGTATCTAACTCAGAGAGACACAGACTATTTAATAAGTATTATTGAGAGAGACGACGATGTTGATAAATTCTACTTCCTATTAAGTAGGCAGGTAAATCTTTCTCTACGAAACCCCTCTATATGCGAGAAGGTAGGTTTAGAAAATGTATCCCATACAGTACCCATATACTCCTACGGCAAAACCTTAGAAAGAATAGGAGATGTAGTGGTTTCTATTGCAAGAAATATTAAACTTAATGGTGAGGACATAAACTTAAAACAGGTTAATATGCTGGAAGAATCTCTCAAGAACGGTATAAGGGCCTTCAGGAAGGGAGAGATAGAAGCTATGAGAAAGGTCTCCTACGTATATAACACATTTTTCTCTCAGAAGCCACCTAAAGAGCTAACTGAGATGCTACTTGGTAATTTCTTAAGCCTATGTATAGACTTAGTTGAAGCGAGAATAGTCTTAGATGCACTTAAATGGCCTATGCTAAGTGGTTAGCCTAGAGCAACATCTAAGGCTAGCATTATAATTAAACCAGCGATTAATCCATAGCTAACGATCCTTTCATGTCCGAGTCTATGTGTTTCTGGTATCATTTCGTCGCTAACAACAAATAGCATAGCTCCTGCTGAAAACCCCATTGCGTAGGGCAGTATTGGTCTAGAGAACATCACAGTAAGTACCCCTAGTAAAGCTAAGGGTAGCTCTACAGCTCCAGAAAGAAACGATATGAAGTAGGCTTTTTTCCTACTAATATTTTGAAGAGAAAGTAATGAGAAGCCTATCGCTAAACCCTCAGGTATGTTCTGGAAACCTATAGCGAATGTTAAGGCAATAGCATCGGCAATGTTTCCCGAGCCATATCCTATACCTACTGCTAAGCCTTCAGGCATATTGTGGAGTGTTACGGCAAGTGTAAAAAGCCAGATTGTTTTCAGCCTTCCTGTAGGATGTCCTTCGAATCCTATAATAGAGTGTACGTGAGGTATAATTTTATCAGCTAGACTTATAGCAAGAGAGCCAAAGATAATGCCAACTATGGTGGGCAGTAATCCACCTTTCTCTATACTCGGTATAATCAAGCTTGTGAAACTTGCAGCAATCATAACTCCAGAGGCAAATCCCAATCCTATATCTAGTAATTTCTGGGGAATTTTTCTCAAAAAGAGAAGCGGTATTGCTCCTAGTGCATTAAGCAATGTAGTCATTAATCCCCCTAGTAATCCTAAGAATATGACATCTGGCAGCTGGTACATTATTCTCGTAAAGAGTATTCAATGCTTAATTAACTTTTCTCTGGGTTACCAAATACTAGATATTTTATAATCTTTTCCAAATGCCTTTGAGAATTATTAGAACTTCCTCTTCAGATAAATCTCTCCAATATTTATATGCGTCGGCTACAGCAAACCACCCTATATCCCTAATATTAAGGACGGAGATTGTATCAACCTCTTTAACCAAAAGATCCATTGCAGCAGAGTGAGCCGTAGGAACAGCTACGTGTACCTGACTAGCACCAAGTTTCCTGCAGGATTTAACTGTAGCTAACATTGTATATCCAGTAGCTAAGCCATCATCAATTACCAAAACGGAGGAGTCCTTAATATCGGGAGGTAGAAAGTTATTAAATATTTTAATCCTCTTCTCTACACTCGTTTTAGCGAGCGTTATAGCTTCATCTATTTCTTCTTTAGAAAGTAGCTTAATAATATCCTCATCTATGACTATATCAAATGTCCAAGAGATCGCACCAAACCCAGCCTCTGTAGTCCAAGGATAAGTTATTTTCTTAGTTACAGCAACATAGGTTTTCATTCCATATGAGATGGATATAGGCTCAGCAACTGGTATCCCTCCAGAAGCTATAGCTAGCATAACATCAAAGGTTAAGTCTTTTTCTTTAAGGAAGTTTGCCAATTTTCTACCAGCATCAACTCTATCATTGAATACATGATACTTATTCCTTAGATTCTTTTTCTCAAAAACCCTCATAGTAACTGTTTTTTCGTAATCGAATAGCTTATTAAGTATTTTTCCTGTGGTGACATGATGTTTATTAATGTCAAAAACCTGGGATTCATGGCTTGCATCATATTAGTATCTCTAGTAGCTATCGCTGTTGGACTAACTATTAAACAAGTCCTGGCTATCCTCGGAGTCGTACTAATAGTAGTAACAACGGTGTTCCATGTAAAATATAGAGTTGCAGCAGCTCTCATAGCGTTAGCAATTATGCTTTTCTCGGGTATATTGAGTGTCGAGATAATGATAAGGTATGCATCCTTCGACGTTATACTTTTCTTAATAGCTACGATGATCTTTGTATCCTTCCTTGATAGGAAGGGTTTATTCACTTTCATAGCTATGAAAATAATCTCTAAGGCTAGAAAACCTAGAGACATTATTCTAGTTATAACTTTTCTATCAGCTTTCCTAGCTACAACTGTGGGGGCGGTTACTGCAGTTCTTATAATGATAAACATAGTAGCGGTGTTTGCATCGCTGTTGGATGTAGATCATCTTCCCTTACTAATTATTACAGTTTTTTCGGCAAATATTGGCTCGGCGGCAACAGTCATTGGGAATCCCGTAGGTGTTTTAATAGCATTTAGGATAGGTTATAGTTTCATGGATTTTCTTTTCTGGTCTGCACCGGCAACAATACTTGCTCTACTCGTGGCATATGGACTCTATCTCATCCAATACAGGAAATACCTGAGGGAAACCCTTGAACCAGCATTCAGGAAGGCAATCAGTATACCATCGTATGAGATAAAACCATTTGATATAATTCTCTCAGCAATATTCTTCATAATAGTTGTAGCACTACTTATTTCCCAGAGGGAAATTGAAGATTTACTGAGGCTAAAAAGGCAGACTGCATTATTAGCCATAATGTTTGGAGCATCAGCGATAGCACTTCTATTTTCTGGAGAAAAAGCTATAGAACTCGTGGAACAGGGGGTGGAGTGGTGGACACTACTATTCTTTATAACCTTCTTCGCCTCTGTTGGTTCATTGGAGTATACTGGAGCTATAGAGAGATTCGCTATAGCCCTTGAGTATCTAGAGGAAGAATATATTTTTCTTACATTACCTTGGATTGCTGGAGTAATGAGTGCATACCTAGATAATATACTTGCAGTATCAATGTTGTTATCAATCCTAGAAGCCTTCAAATCACTGGGGCATGATGTTTCCCTTCTCTATTGGCCTATCTTGTGGGCATCAACATATATGGGTAATTTAACACCAATAGGTAGTTCAGCGAACTTAGTGCTCATAGGGGTGATGGAAAAAGAGGGATATGAGATAAACTTTATAGAGTGGATGAAGCATGGGCTAATTGTATCGATAATACCTTTTATAACAGCATTTGTAACATATTGGATTAGGGTTATGGGTGGTTTCTAATGATTGATACAATTAGCGTAATAACAACCGAGAGGATAATATACACAATTATAAGTATAATCGGTGGATGGCTTACTGGGAGAGTGGCTGGATGGCTTATCTCATACATGTTCTCTAGATCCGGTCTCGATACATTAATAGAAGCTACGAGTGTTGGTAAAATTTTAGTACGAATAGGAGGGCCTCCTTCAAAATACTTTGACGTACTTACGAGGTTATTCATATATATGATTACTTTAGAGATAATAGCTGCAACTTGGGAGATAACGGTTGCTGAGACATTTATACGGGATATAGCTTTTTTTATACCACGTGTAGCCTTTGCATTAATAATTACTATGATAGGGGGGGTTATAGCCAAATCTATCACAGATGAGCTTACACTTAAGCCGGGGAGTATAATGAATTACTTAGTGAACGGCGTAGCCTATATAGTGGTTGCATTACTCTCCCTAGCTATTCTAGGTCTAGATCCTATCCTCTTATCTGTCCTATTAATATCTGTCACATTGCCTTTAACGGGGTTAGCAATTGGGGTGGGAATTTCTGTAGGCTGGGGGATAAAAGATACTGTAGCAAAAAATATTAGATCAATAATTATGGCTGCAAGTATGTTTAGGGAGGAGACAGCTATTGAATCACTAAGGTCTAGGATGAGAGTCCTCGAAGATAGAATGACGTCTCTAGAGGAGAAAGCATCTAAACCTAAGAAGGAAGTTTCCCCAGAACTTAAAGGACTAAAAGCTGTTGAAGAGCTCGTTGGCGATGCAGGTGTAATAGAGACAGAGATAGGTGGCTACAGAATAGTTATAAAGGACCCCTCAGCTATCGACTGGCAATCTATTCTAGACTACTTATCTGATAAATATAGCGTAAGGATAGACAAAGAGGATGGAAAAATAATTATTCACTGCAAATACAAACCAACCTAAGGCAGGGATGTGCTCTACGTATTAGCTACAGCTCACTAAATACCTTGTTTTTTCATTAACTATCTTACTGCTCTCCCGGTAGCTCTCTATCCTCAGATATTACTGGGATCCCGGAGAACCTCCTTACAGTAATCGTAGTGGCGCCATAAGCCGATAATCTCCTTACTCTTTTATTCTATCTAGTCGTATTGCACCCTCTTCGATGCTCCTAACCCATACCTCAAATATATCGTTTACCTTAGTAAACAGCCTAGCAGCTCTTCGCAGTACATTTAGGGAAGTAGGCTTAACTTCCCTAAATTTTCCCTGAACCCCCTCATATGGTATGAATTGTTGTACAACAAATACTAATCTCTCAGGTTTATTCTTTATAACTCCCTTTAGGTCATAAGCTATTCTCTCAACGTCCTTAACCTGGATTAAACCAGGAACCATGGTTACCCTAAGCTCCAGAAAGCTAGTATTCATGCTTGCAACCCTAATTCCCTCCCTAATTAATGGAACCACTCTATAAGCTATTCCCGCTGGAAGCCCTATTACCCTTGCGTACAGCTCTGGATCGCTGAGAGGAGCTTTAACATCTATAGCCACGTGGTCTATGCTACTTTTCGAGAAAATATATTCTAGTGCTTGAGGAATAGATGCATTTGTATCAAAACTTAACCTAAGGTTAGTTTCTTCAGAGATTCTCCTAAATAACTTGGATAATGGCTTAAACTGCAATATAGGTTCTCCACCAGTTACATGGAAAAAATCTATGAAGGGCGATGCATCAGCAACCATATTAACTATATTATCTATCTCCACTCTCCTACCAGCCCCCCTAGCTATCCTACTGTTACTACACCATGGGCACCTGAAGTTACAGAAGGAGAGCCAGAGAGTAAAACTTGTGGACTCAAGTACATCGACGAGGCTTACTTCCTTCCAGCCACCTACATATAGGTACACGCTGATCCCTTCTACGATATTCTAATAATTAGAGTTTAATGAAAAATTTTTTCTGGAGAAACGGTGGTTGCTAAAGAATATTTTGGAGAATCCTAGAAATACACTAGATATATTATGCAGGGGCAGGTTACCATAGAGACTGTAATAATTACAAGTATCCTACTTTCATCTATAATAGCTGTCCTCTTCTACGCATACAATGTTGTTGAGTCAAACTCTCAGAACATAGAGTTCAGTAATGCTAAGATACTAATGAAGTACCTGGCTGACGCAATAGAGCAAATATCGCTGGGTAGCGGCGGCGCTAGGTACGTTAGAATACCTGTGAGGAGCGGCGCACCTGGATACGTAAGGGACAACACTACTTTAAGAATATTTGTTGAGGGAGAAATGGTATTTGAGGATAACCCGGACATAATTATATATAGGGGAGGCCCCCTTGTATCCACAGTTTTTGAGGTCATTAGACCTGAACTAAGACCTGAGATAAAGAATGAACTCATAGTAGATCTTAACGATCCCATTGTAGTAGCCTATACGATACAGAGAGGTGGGGCTCTAATAGTTATAGATACCTTGAGGGTAAGAGCAGGTTGCCTGGGGATATATACTGTAATGACCGCAGGTGGAGCCAGGAAATATCATGTATATGAGCTAATGTATACGGTACTTAATGTATATGGCTTCCACGGAACTGATGGTATAACTATAATTGTAGAGAACCAAGGTATAGAGTCTCAGATGAAGATATATGATGGGAAAGACACTATAACTATTAGGGTAGAGATGGGAGGTAGAGTCGTGGAAAAGACTTTATCCCCCTGTGTTAATGAAAGTGCCTACGGTAGTGCTGTACTAATAAGGATAGCTCGTCTCGGGATCAAAGGTCCCTGAGACCATAGAGGCGATGAGATGAGTACCACATTTAGCCACGTTGTAGGAACACTAGCTGTACTAGCTATAACTCTATCAATAGTTGCGGCATTTACGGGCTTAGTTAGCTACCTTACGATTGAAGCTAGGCGTATACAACTGAAGGAGATTGTGGAGGCAGTGGGTAGGTCAATGGTTGAAATAATATCTGTCCACAGTATTGGGGGAGGAAATATTAGTATCATGAGGTTAAAACTCCCCCAACATATTGAGGGCATAAGGTACATTATTACTGCGAGAAATATAGGTAATGAATCGGCTGTCGTAGAGCTAACTGGGATACTAGCTAACCTCGGTTATACAAAAACTGTTGTACTACCTAACTTCGGCGAGGGGGTAGTGAAGGTGGTTGAACAAAATATGACACTTACCTGTGGTGTAAACACGTACTTAGTTACGAACGTGTTAAGTCTTCCTTCACGGGGCTATGCGCACCTAGTGGTTATTAGGGGAGTAGACTACATGTATGTAGGTTTTATTTCTCAGAATATTTCCGAGG
>JALURH010000104.1:1259-4564 GCA_027017025.1 Thermofilaceae archaeon | reverse complement strand
AGAGTTTTTTAAACATTCTGTAGGCTTCTCTATACTTCTTAACCCTATTTGGGTTAGGAGCAATCGTATCGGTTTCGTAGATACATGAAACATGTTCAATAGCTTCCTCTAAGCTACTGTAGTGGCTTAGAGCCCTTAGAGCCACAATAGCTCCCCCCAGTAGCGATGCATTCTCATACCTTATGTAAGTAACAGGTAGATTAAATACGTCAGCTATAATACCCCTCCACACTCTGTGCTTAGCTCCTCCACCACTAGCACGTATATTACCTACATCGATACCCTCCTCCTGCATTGCCTCATATATCCACCTAAGTGTGAAAGCTACACCCTCCATTGCGGCTCTAATTATCTCCCTCTTTCCGTGACTTAGGTTGAGTCCATAAATAACTCCCCTTATATTTGGGTCTCTAATAGGAAACCTCTCGCCGCTGATAAATGGGAGAAACAGTAACCCCCCGGGAACTGGCTCGGCAAGCTCTGCCTCCCGGGAGATAATCTCATACACGTTTTCGCCTAGTATCTCCGACGCAGCTTTCTCGATACCCCCTAGGTTATCTCTATACCACCTCAGTACTAGGCCAGCATTGTTTATTGCTCCCCCAACTAGCCATTTCTGGAACCCAGCATAGTAGCAGAAAAACCTCATACCCCTGCTATCTGTGATAGGAGTATTGCTGGCAACCCTTACAGCGGCGCTAGTTCCAATATTTAGGGCTAGTTTATCCCTAGAGCATAAACCAACCCCAAAGTTGTGTGATGCTGCATCCGATACCCCTACTAGCACCGAGGTATCTGGTTTCACCCCCAGTATACCTGAGGCCTCTGGGGAAATCTCCATTGGCGTCTTCTCTCCCTCGATAAGCTGTGGAAGACTCTCCTCACCTATCTCCGCTATGCCTAGAGCTAGGTTACTCCATTTCAGCCTCCTTATATCTAGTAGTTGTGAACCAGAGGCTGTAGATAGATCCACTAGATACTCTCCCGTAAACTTTGATATAACATAGTCTTTAGCTGATATAGCGAGTACCGCTTCCCCCCAATTTATTTTCTCGTAAACATCCTTTAGCCACAGAATCTTCGCTAACGGGTATATGAAGAGAGGTGGACAGCCTGTTTCATCGTAAATCTTTCTACCATACTCCCTTTCAATATACTCGGCGTATCTATATGGCCTAGTATCCAGGTAAGTGAACAATGGCGTTAAAGGCCTAAGATCCCTACTTAGGATAGCTGCTCCATGCATCTGCGAACTAAACACGATTACCCCGATTTCACGTCTCTTCCCCGATAGCCTCACCGCCCTCCTAGCGGCTTCAAGTGTTGCATTATATATCTCCTCTAGGTCTTGGGTAGCTGCCCCACTTGGATCACTATAAACATTTACTTCAACTAGGCTCTGGGAATATATTTTCCCATCCTCCCCGAATACAGCTGCTTTAATGTTTGTAGTACCTATATCTATTGAGAGGAGAAAAAACATGTAGGTTCACTCCTGGATATAGTGGAGTAGACAGTATTTACGCTTTAACCGCTCCCTTAACTAATCCAAGCACTATGTATTTCTGGACAAACATGTAGAGTACTGCTGGTACTATCCCAGCGAATACTGCGACTGCTGAGAGCCCGCCTGGATCAACTATTTCTCCGCCCCATAGGAAGAATGTTGTGGCTATAGGCAAGGTGTATAGTCTACTACTAGATAGGAGGACCAGTGCGAAGAGGAGATCGTTCCAAGATAATGTGAAAGAGAATACGAAAGCCGTTACTATCCCTGGGGCCGATACAGGTAGGACTACGCGGATAAGTGCTTCAAGTCTTGTACAACCATCTATGAGAGCCGACTCTTCAATATCTTTTGGTACACCCATGAAGTAGCTTCTAAGCATGAGTGTAGAGAATGGGAGCGTATAAGCTAGGTGGACTAATGCTAAACCATGAAGCGTATTATAAAGGCCTAGGTACCTGAAAATCATGAGTATTGGAACCATCAAGATAAATATCGGGAATACATATGCGAAGAGCACGAGCCATAATACCGCTCTCCTACCCCTATAGTTGAACCTAGCTAGGTTGTATCCAGCTAGAGCACCTATAGCTGTACCTATCACGGAGGAAGCTATAGCCACCAGGAAGCTGTTTGTAATAGGCACTATGAGGGGCTCAGGTAGAGCTGCTCTTATACCCATAGACCTAAGGTAGCTTTCGAGGCTAGGGATGAATAGGCTGAGAATATTGTCTAGTGTTGGGTTCCTAGGGGGCCAAGGATCCCATGCCTCCTCAGGGGGAGCTATACTCGTCTTAAATACCCAGTATGATGGTATAAATATCCAGAGTAAGAGAAGTGCTGAACCAACAACTATGGTAATATTATCCAGTATTCTTCTCCTCCTCCTACCCATCTCTACTCACCTATCTGCTTAAGCGTGAAGTAGATCAATACGAGGTAGATTGGGAGCACCACGATTGTGTAGGCAGCTGCGAGGGGCAGGTTTGCTTCGCTTAGAAACGCTATCCTGAAGGCAGCCATTGGGGCGGTGAGAGTTCTATCTACGGGGCCACCAGCCGTCGTCATATAGATCTGTGTAAACTCCCCCATAGTCCACATGAGGGATAGGAGGACAACTGTGAATATAACTGGTTTTACCAGCGGTAATGTTATGTAGAAGAATTTATGGTAGGATCTTGCTCCATCGACCTCAGCGGCCTCATATAGTTCGACGGGGATAGCTTGGAGCCCCGCGATTATACCCATGAAGAAGAATGGCCACCCATGCCATATGTTAAGTAGTATAACCGAGGGCATAGCTGTATCGTAGCCTAACCAATGTATTGGCTGGAAGCCGAAGAACTCAAGTATTCTGTTAAATGTTCCCTTGCCAGCATAGTTGAACCAGAAGAGTACCGCACATACGAATGATGGGAAAGCCCATGGCAGTATCGATAAACCTCTAAGCAGACCTCTGCCCCGGAAGTTCCTGTTAAGTAGTAGGGCTACAGCTAAGCCAATTAAAGCCTTTATGAAGACGGATGTAAAAGCGTAGATAAAGGTGTTTATCAGCGAGACATACAGTATGGGGGAGTTAACTAGTCTCTCATAATTTTTTAGCCCAGCATAGACAGGTTTCCCACCTATCTCCTTCTCCTGGAGGCTTAGCCATATATTAAAGAATATTGGCAGGATGAAGATCACTATAATAAAGGTTAATACGGGTATAACGTATAGCCATTGACCTAGATTTTTCCTCAAACCATAGTTAGACAACATATATCACCAAAAATATGGAAAAAAGTTTTATTTTTGG
>JALURH010000104.1:0-1249 GCA_027017025.1 Thermofilaceae archaeon | reverse complement strand
CCTCTAAGAACCTCTGCTGGAACTCATCAATAACTTTGTCTGGATCCTCACCCTTTATGACAACCCTCTGAATCATTTCGTTCCAGATAAAGCCCTCTCTAAAAGCTTCTGACGGGGTTGTTCTCTCACCTAGTGGGAAGGCAGCTGTCTCATGTATCTTAACTTTCTCGGCTACAACCATTGGATCCTCCATTATACCTGGGTACTTCCCCTTCTTCCATTGTTCGCTAATAACCTTCATCTGGCTCTTAAATATAGGTAGAGCATAGAGATAAGATGACTCAACAAACCCCTTCCTATAGTCCTCCTTGTCCTTGAATAGGTAGTATACAAGATCTTTCGCTAGATCAGGGTATTTCGTTGCCTTAAATATGAATACACTCTCGTCGCCACAATCTACTACAACCGGTAGTGTATATAGCCTAGTTTTAGCGGCGAGCTCTGGTTTCTGCGTCATTAAAGCATAGTATATGCTTAGTGGGTTAATAGTCATAGCTATCTTCCCCTGTATATAGTTTATGTTGTTGGAGGCATCAACCCATTCGGGGCTGTCGGGTGGTGTTAACTTCTCATCCCATATTTTCTTGAATATCTCGAATGCTTTCTTCAGTCCAGTGCGGTATGGCTCCTTACCTAGGACAACTCCATTAGGTGATCTCTCAGTCAACATACCTCCCCCATATCCAGCCCAGAAGTGCTCAAAGGTCCACCATGCATCGTACCCGTTTAGGCCCAAAGGTAAACCTATGCCATAGACCCCTGGTTCAACCTGGTTGAGTTTCTTAGCTATCTCATATATGTCGTCGAGAGTTTTTGGTGGGAACATATCTTGGATACCTGCTTTCTCCACAATATCCCATCTCACATGTAGCCACGTTACCTCGAACATAGTGGGTATACAGTATACCTTGCCATTAAATGTACATGTTCTAAGTTTGATCTCGTAGATATCGTCGCGCCCAAGTTTATCTACGATATCGTCTAGGGGTATAAGTAGTCCAGCTTCAGCAAACCTAGCTACTGGGTGCCCGTTAATAACGATGTCTGGCGGATTACCTGCCTCTACAGCTGCGATAAGTTTCTTACCGATGTCTGCTACAGCTAGCCACGTTATCTCTACCTCGACTCCATGTGCATCTGCCCACTCCCTAACTTTCTTTTCGACCCAGTACATCTGTGGTGGAGTAAATGTTGCTCTACCCCATATCACTAGTTTTGGTTTAGGTTTAGGAGCAGTAGTTATGAATAA
>JALURH010000103.1 GCA_027017025.1 Thermofilaceae archaeon | reverse complement strand
GTACACAAACAAGCAAATAGTCCTTCTCCTTCAACTGCTAATCCCTCTAACCTCCTTCTACCAGTAGCCCTAACGTCCTTCTACTAGGAATCCACGAGTCTCTAAAGGCGTGGTAGGTTTAGGCTTGCTATATCTTCTGCGTCTACTAGGAGTACGTCTTTGTATCTGTCTTTTTCTTTCTCCTTAGTTACGAATATTTTTAGCCCCGGTAGCGCCCCCGTCTTCGAGTAGAAGTTCTCGAGGTCTCTATTGGTGTAGCTCCCCCACTTCACCTCACCTATGGCTACCGGCTTGCCCCTCCTAGTTACTATGAGGTCTATTTCCGGCTTCAAGGAGTACTCGCGTCTACCCCTATAGTACTCGGCCATCAGTTCTGCCACCAAGTCTTCTACATGTAATCTCAATAGTAGCTTAACTGTAGGTTCAACCTCACTATACATCACCTCTCTCTCCGACACGTCGTACTTAGAGTCCAAATAGTAGTAGGCCTCCATTATAGGCGACTTCAACCTGTAAATCTTCCTCCTAGACCCGTATATCTTCAGGGGGGCTACTAAATCCATTTCTACGAGATTCCTTACGAAGCCAGCCACGTGCGAGGAACTTGGCTCCTTCAGCAGACCTTTAACGTAGAGTATATTAGCCACCTCATTAAGCCTCCACACTCTCGACCCCAAGAGCGACAACACGGCTTCATACGTCTTGGTGAGCATCCTCTCCTCCTCAGCGAACACTTCCCCCAGCAAAGCCTTCACAGACTCCCAATACCTACATGAGTACTCGTAGACGAAGCGAGCAACATCCCCACCACGGTACAAGGGGATCAACCAGGGGTCACGCAGGTAGGCTGCCGCTTCAATCCCCCTAACAGCACCGTACCTACCCGTTACAGCCGGGACTATATCTGCTGGTCTCACTAGGGACAACTTGTAGGGCGTAAAGAAGCCCAGCAAAGGAGAGCGAGGCCCGAAAACTCTCCTAGTAACTCCGAGAGAAGAACCAGATAGTATAAGCCTACCCTCAGGGTGATAAGCCGTTAAATCCTCAAGCACCCACCACGGCAAGCGCTGGAACTCATCTATAACCACTACTCCGCCTCTCTCCAAGACGGCTCCAACAGCTCCGGGAAGCTCCTTAGCCCTGCCTGCCTCAGCCCCACTAACCCTCAGAGTCAAGTTCCTTCTAACAGACACGTAACAGTCCCACCTGAGAAACTTCTTCAACAGAAAAGTCTTCCCAACCTTCCTCCTACCGTACAGCAATACCCAGCTACCCAGTTTCTCTATCTCCTCAGCCTCGCTCCTAACCACTATTAAATAACTCATATTAACTAACCATAGTTATTCTATATATAAATCTTTCATAACCTGAGCTTAAAAACATAGGTTGACGGTCAAACGTCGTTACAAGCGGTATGCTGTACGTATAGTTATATAGCTGGATAATGCTTGTAAAAAGTATTTTTACTTCTATTAGTAAAGGATGAGTTTTGAAAGAGGTTATAGTGGTAATAGCAGGACTTGATGCAAGGGGGACTACGAATACGTTGGAACAGTTGTGGGTAACATAGAGAAGATAATGATCTTCTGATTTAGCTAAGAAATATCCAAGCATTCACGTGAGCAAGTTTATCCTAAGACTAAAGAGAAGGCTTCTCGCACGCAAACAGCTAAGCTGTCTCCCGCTTCTCGACTAGAAGTGTAGAACTGGAGCTATAAGCAATAATATTTAGCTAAGATTAAGCACATTAATACATCCTATGCTAAATCACCAGATAACTCTTTAATTCTCTCACTACCATATGCTTCTGACCGCTTCCTACTCCTAGGCGGTTAAGTCTCTAGGAAAAGGATATCAGTATTAAAGACCTATCTCTATTGAAAGATATGAGTGATTATGGAGAGCATCTGAAGAGAAGAGCATTAGCCTTCTTAGAGGATGCTAAAGTTGATTTCAAAAGGGGGAGCTATGACCTAGTACTTTTTCATGTTGAGCAATTCATGCAGTTATATCTGAAATACTTACTATATAGGAAGCTAGGAGATTTCCCGAAAACCCATTCTCTGACTAGGCTACTTAGGGGGTTTTTAGGTATGTATGGAGAGGAGCGAATAAGAAACTTCTTCCACGATAACCTGGAGATGTTATATCTTTTAGAGGAGGCATATATAACGTCTAGATACCTAGCTAGGGAATATGATGAGGAGATAGCTAGACGAGCAATCAAATTTGCGGAGAAAGCTCTAGAGGTGCTTACATGGTTAGAGAAGACTTCCTAGATTTCCTAAAGGAGGAGAGTAAGAGAGATGCAATGTACCTAGTAGATCCTCTCAAGTATGTGGCTAAGATTAAACACATTGCTCTTAGTGAAGATGAACGTGCAAGGATTATAGTGTTTGGCAGCTACGTTAGAGGTGATATGAGACCAAATAGCGACATTGATGTGCTCATAATCACGTGTCGAGCCAGGGATACTGAATTCAGGGCTAAGCTAAGGACGAAGATAGGAAGAGAAATAGGCCTTGCTACCCCATTAGAGATACACATAGTAACGCCCGAGGAATACGAGAAATGGTATAGAAGCTTCATCAAGGATGCATATATTGAGGTATAGCCCTATACTAAATCTCTCCAGTTTTCTGTGCAACAATTCTAGTTTTCAACCCTTTCTTGTCTACGAACTTTAATCCAAATTTCTTATCTTTGAGTATACTCAGCAACTTATTTACTCCTACATAATTTGGCTCTAAGCCAATAGATTTCTCTACTAATGAGAGAAGCTTAGATATTATATGGTCTCCGTTGAAATCAAGTAGTATTAGCTCTCCAGACTTTATAAGCACCCTATTAACTTCTCTGAGAACAACATCGTGTTCAGGGAAGTGGTGGAAAGCATCATTTATTACAGCAACGTTTATCGATGAGCTCCTTAAGGGCACTTTAAGGGCTGATCCAGCAATTCTCTCCACATCATATCCCCTCTTTTTCCCAATCTTTAAGAGATCATCATCTATGTCTAGGACTAATCTATAATCACCTAACCCTGAGACTAGATGTCCAGTACCTCCTCCTAGATCCAGCACCTTATCTTCCTCACTAACTACTTTCTCTAGGATAACTCTAGCCTCCCTGAAGAAAGAATCGGGGATGATACTATATATGAGAGCTAGAAGACGTCTACCTAGGATATGGCTCATACTCCCACAATAACTATAAAGTAATTACTTTTAATACCTCTACATTACTATCTCTTCTGGTGTAGAAGAATGAAAGAGTTGCCACCAGGTCCTAATCCCCCAGAGGAGATATACGTTGTAGTAGAGATACCTATGGGCGGCAATGTAAAGTACGAGTTGGATAAGGAGAGCGGCTTTATCTTCGTGGATAGAGTCCTATTTACATCTATGTTTTTCCCATTTAACTACGGTTTTGTACCGTCAACTCTAGAGGAGGATGGTGATCCAGTAGATGTTGTCTTAGTGAGCTACGATCCATTCTTCCCCGGAACTGTAGTTAAAGCAAAACCTATAGGTTTCTTAATAATGGAGGACGAGAAGGGACCGGATAGCAAGGTTATTGCTGTACCAGCAGAGGATGTAGATAGTAGATTTAAAGAAATTAACGATGTAACACAGATACCTAGTGCGGTAAAGGATAGAATTAAACATTTCTTTGAACACTACAAGGAGCTTGAACCCGGTAAATTCGTTAAGGTTAGGGAGTGGTGTAGTGCAGATAGGGCAAAGGAGAGTATTAGAAAGGCTATAGAACGCTATAAAGGCTCTAAACAATAGTTTTAAAATTAAATAATATATCCTTCTTTCTTTAGTGGGGGTTGTTTGACAGATATAGTCTTTATGTTCGAAGTTCATCAGCCATATAGGATTAGCCGGGAATTTAGGGATAAGCTGGGGGAACTTATAGCTAGGGAAGGTAGAGTGACTCCAGAAGCCCTGGAGGATATATACTTTGACAACAACCTAAATAGGTTTGTTTTTGAGAGAGCAGCGAGGAGATGTTACCTCCCAGCCAATGAGGTTATTCTTAACGAGATTGACCGCTATAGGTACGAGAATAGAAAGTTTAAAGTCTCCTATAGTATATCTGGGGTTTTCTTGGAGCAAGCTGAGAAGTGGATGCCAGAGGTTATCGATAGCTTCAAAAGGTTAGTAGATACAGGTATGGTTGAATTTTTAGATCAAACATACTATCATAGCCTTGCTAGCGTTTTCTCCGAGGGGGAATTCATCGAGCAGGTGAGGGAGCATAGGAGGATAATAAAGGATCTATTCGGCGTTGAACCCACAGCTGTCGAGAACACAGAGTTCATATATAATAATAGAGTAGCACATATCTTTGCACAGCTTGGGTACCGCGTTGTATTTA
Source organism: Thermofilaceae archaeon (assembly GCA_027017025.1). GTDB lineage: Archaea > Thermoproteota > Thermoprotei > Thermofilales > Thermofilaceae > JALURH01. The sequence continues at coordinate 8,753 of JALURH010000103.1, read as the reverse complement.
CCGAGGGAGTTGAGCGAGTATTGGGCTGGAGGAGCCCCAACTATGTGTATAAAGCGAGGGGATCAGATATTCGGGTACTTATGAGGAACTACCGTTTATCAGATGATATAGGTTTTAGATTCGCCGCTAGGTGGTGGGAGGAATATCCTCTAACAGCTGATAAATATTCTGCGTGGCTAGCCCATACCCCGGGTGACGTGATAAACCTATGTATGGATTACGAAACGTTTGGAGAACATTTTCCAGCTGAGACAGGAATCTTCGAGTTCCTCAGGTGGCTCCCGGGGGAGATACTGAAATGGGAGCACCTAAACTTTGCCACCCCTACGGAAGCCGCTGAACGTAACCCTGTTAGAGATGAGATAGATGTCCCCGAACATATGACTATTTCTTGGGCTGATCTAGAAAGAGACCTGACTGCATGGCTCATGAATAATATGCAGTGGAATGCTTTCAGCAAGGTGGTAAAGCTTGAGAAGCCTATAAAGATTCTAGGGGACAAAGGTTTCCTGAGGCTATGGAGGCTCTTAATGATAAGTGATCACTTGTACTATATGAATACTAAGGGTGGAGGACCTGGGGACGTCCATACATATTTTAGCCCTTATGGTACGGCTTTAGAAGCATACGTTGTTTTCAGCGATGTTTTCAGCGACCTCGAGTCTAGGGTATTTAAGTCTTTCGAGGAGGACTATGGGATGAGGAGTAAATGGATATGGGCCCGAAATGTACCACAATCCAAGGTATTCGTGTTCTATAGGGGATGGGATCAACCTCTTGGCTGGAAAGCAAGTAACATGGATGAATTATTGTGGTGTATAGAACGTGCTCCAATCGAGAGCATAGAGTTCCACCATAGCAATAACCATTTCGTGAAATGGGTTAGGGAGGTTGTAGGCGACAATATCCTCGCTGATAGGTTATCTAAGGTTTCAGGGCTAAATGGCGAGGAGCTCAGGAAGGAGATAATTAAAACCCTGGTTGGGAGGAGAGATGAAATATTCTCTAGCTGAGATATTTGAGACAGTATTCCCTGAATGCAAGAAAGCTATTAGGATAATCATGGTTTTCCTGGAACATGAGGGAGATGCTTTAACCAGATATTCTATCGAGAAGAAAGCTGCGGTAAATAGATCTAGTAGAATCATAGAAAGGTTGTTAAAATTGGGTATAATCAAGGAAGTTAACGAAAACCCTAGAGCCTATATACTGAATGTGAACAACCCATTTGTAGAGATACTTAAAGAACTATTTTGTCAGGAGAAATTTAATACCTAGTGCCCCATCTATATTCCTCCTAGCAAGGGGGTAAAGACCGAAAACAGATGTCAACTTGAGTACAGGTATAACTATGCCAGCATAATTTACTACTCTAAGTATATCCGCGGGTAATATCTCTAATAGTATGAATAACGATATAGTATAGCTTGCCCACATCATTTCTCTTCTCTTCGTCCTGAGAGATAAAAATATCCACGCTACTGCTAGCACCAAATTAGTAATCAGCAATATGGATTCACCGTATGCTATGGGTATTAACACAATGACTCTACTTATAGGTGTAGTCGAGGTTATCTTGTCCCAAAAGATAGCTAGTGTTCCTAATAGGAACAAGAATTTAGATATTACCAATAAATCGCTGAGAATATCCTGTGGGAATGAACTTAGTAAAACTAAGAGAGTAGCTATACCCCATAGCAGGGCTCCAAGAGTTAAGAGTAAGAGCCTTCCTTTACTAAGCACCTTCGCAACAATTAGTGTTGACATAGATAGATACAACATTAGTATCGCAAAGAGGATATTTGCTAGAAAATCAATATCTCTACCAGCTAGATGGAGATAATTATAGAAGTCACCTATGCTTAACATGGTAACTACACCTAAGGCTACCATAAGTATCCCGGCTAGCTCCCCACTCCTCCTAACAATAAAACTTTTTGAAATTTTCCGGTGTATATGGAGACTAGTTTTCTGAGTTAAAACACCTAGTATGAGGAAAGGGGTAGATATACCTATACCAAATATGATTAATTGTACTATAGCCTCAGCAACACTTATGTAAGTTACAATAATAGCTGAAGATATTATTGCAAAAAGGTAGACAGAGGCGCATGGAGCAGCTATTAGTGAGAAGAAAAAACCAAGGATTACGGAGTTCAGTAAACTCATTCCCCTAAGCCTAGGTAGAGGTAAGGTAAGTCTAGTCATAATTTCCTTTAATGGAGTAAACATGCTGAATCCTAGGGCAATGAACACTATACCTAGGGTAACTGTGAGCTCCTCTAAGCTAATATTTAGTAGAGGAGAAATTAGCCAAGCGGCATATATTGCGGTAACACCGTATACTATGAAGCTGGAGACTAGGCCTATGGAGAAAAGGGTACTAACTAATATAGCTTTCCTCCTGTTACCTTTAGCAACGTAGGCTAGGAAGACCGGTAGTATTGGGAAAAAACATGGAAGAAACGCTGTCTGGACCCCTAGAATGTAAACACTAAGTACTCGAAGGAGGTTCAAGCACTTCCCCTCCTCCGCCTACTGTAGATATAGGCGCCAACCCCTATAGATAATATTATGATTGCTAGGAAGATAAAACTATATCCAACTCCCGACTCAACGGACACAACTATTACTCTTTTTTCTTCTATACCCTTATTCCTTACTGTGAACGGTATGTTATAATAACCCTGAACTACACTTGATTCAGCATTTATAGTGAATATTACGGTTTTCTCCTTTCCTGGCTCTAATTCTCTAATTATAGAGGGCTTAATATCAACCTTTAATCCACTAGGAATGCTAGATGTTATGATCTCCAAATCTCTTATAGTTAGTGTTCCGACATTCCTTATCACTAGCTGAAATCTTGAAACGGATCCTGGAATAACAGATACGAAGAAATTCTTAGTGAGAAATTCTATCTCATATCTTCCGATAACCTCTAACACTATATCCTTTACAGATGTACTATGTTCTCCAGAAACTATTAACCTAAGTTTCATTACCCTCGGTTCTATACTTTTCGGGATTGTTAAAGTCAATATAGCTTCTCTCTCGCTATGAGGTGGTATATAGATAGATGTTATGATATTTCCTTCAGGATCGCGGAACATTACCTTAAGATCCTCGATGTTCTCCACCATTAGATCAGCTGTAGTAGCTCCTATACCCAAGTTCTTAATCTTAAAGGGAATATCTAGAGAGCCTCCTGCATATACCTTAAAGTATGAGGACTCTAAAGACACTTCTAGGATATCTAGCCCCTCAGGTATCATTATAGACAATATTAGCTCCGAGCTGGCTCCATCACCACTTGCACTAACGGTGATGGTATAGTTTCCAAAATCCACTTTTTCTGGCACATTAACTGTAAGATTTAAATTAATGCTTTCATCGGGTTTCAATCTAACACTATTAACCGCTACCCCCCTGCTATCGTAGAATAATGTAGTCCAACCCTTAGGTGCTGCAGCATTCAGTTTAATACTAGTTTCTATCCCCAAGTTATTCTTAACAATTAAAGGTATGTTTAGTATAACCCCTGGGTATGCATTTATAGAGGAATAATCTGTTGAAATAAGACCCCATTCTCTCGGCTCCACGTGCACAGTTATATTTAATAGGTGTGTAAAATTGTCATACCTGAATATGACATCTACTTTTTGTGCGCCAATTGAGTTTCGCGCCACTATTATACTCAGGTATAGTTCTCTCTCTTCACCCACCTCTAATACAAGGTTTTTTACCTCAAGCCCCCTATCAGTCTGTATTATTGCCTGCCATCCCGGGGGAGGATTTGTTTCAGTCTCAATATACAGTGGGTACGCTCCTCTATTTTCAACTCTAAGCTTTATTGCTACAGAGCTTCCCTGTTTTGTCACTATCTCATAAGCCTCTGGGATGATCCTTAACGCATATCCTAGCTTAAATATACCTATATCACCAGCTTTATCCCGAGAGATATGCATAGAGAAGACTAACTTCTCGTATCCTCTTTTATAAATAACGAAGGTGTATGATCCCTCGTTAAGTCTGAGAGAAAATAAACCACTATCTGCTGTTGTAGTCTTACCCACTAAGGTATTCCCGAGATATGCTTCAACAATAACTCCTCCCAGAGGGTTATTATCGGGTCCGAAGACTCTACCATATATTGAGATCTGTGCTTGGACGCTGGGTAAGAGAGATAGTAAGACTACTAAAAGCACTGTAGCTAGCAGGAAGTAACGTTTTTTTATGTAATACATTCCCCAGAGCATTAGACCAGCCTAAGAACTAAAATATATTGGGGTAATTAACCGTTTACCGTATAGATATGAGAATCTATGTAGGAACGTCTGGTTGGAGTTATAGCTGGAACCCAGATGGCCTCAAGTGGTACGTACACCACAGCGGCTTTAATGCAGTTGAACTCAATATGAGTTTCTATAGTTTCCCCAGGGTAAAGCAGGTTGAAAGGTGGGTGGCTGAGGGATCTGAATTAAGGTGGGTGATAAAGGTTCATAGAAGTATAACTCATCTCAGGAAGCTTAAACCCGTATCTATCGATACTTGGAGAAGGTTTAGGGAGAGATTTAAGCCTCTGGAGGAGAGTATAGATTTCTACCTATTCCAGCTTCCCCCCTCAATAGTGTTTGGAGAAGAAATCATTAACAGGATTAAGGTATATTCTAAGATCTGTGATAAGATAGCTATAGAGCCCCGCCATAAATCGTGGTTTAAACCTGATATTGAAGAAGTATTTGAGGAATTAGGTGTATGCCTTGTAACCCCCGACTCACCTCTTTATGAAGGATTGCCTGGAGGTAGGGTATATAAAACTAGAGGAACTGTATACGTTAGGATGCATGGAAGACTTACATGGTATAATTATGGATATCTGGAGGAGGAACTAGAGGAAGTTGCAAAGAAATCGTTATCCACAAACGCCAAGAGAATATACATTTTCTTCAACAATAATCACGATATGTTAAATGATGGGAGAAGAATTCTAGAAATCTTTAGGAAATTAACCTCTTGATACCCACAGCAACTCTAACCTAATTTATATCCCATGTACACTATCGGTACCTGAGGTTACTTCACCTTTAGCTCTTATCCAAAATTCCGTTCTCTCCTCAAGGTGGTTTAAGTAATTTTTTGTAATATTCGGCTACCTTAAGGAGTTCTCCCGTTCCCTCTGGCTTTATGAGCCAGACTTCATCAGGGAGCGTTCGGGGTGAACGGAGGCTCCCCACATTCTGGCTCCTCTTATACAAGTTATATGTAATATTTAAATACTACCTAAATTGAAAACTGTACACAACCCTAATGAATTTTAGCAAAATCTTATTTAGTGTATCCACGAAACATGTGGTGTGGCTAAAATACGTTACCTTTCCCTTATTCGGGATCTAACGGGAGTTGATGGAGAGGAACTGGATGTGAAGAAGGAAACTAAGGTATCTGAGTTCATAGGGCTGCTTAGGAAAAAATATCCCAAACTTGATGAATGGATAGAATCTGGCGAAACCGTTATAGTTCTGGTAGATGGTTCTCCAAAGGGAGAAGAAGATGTCATTGGGGAAGCAAACGAGATAGCCGTTATCCCACCAGTATCTGGGGGTGGAGTAAAATACATAGGTGAGCCGAATCCCGCAGAGATAATTGAGAAGATCAAGGCTACCGCTAAGGGGGATGTGGGAGCAATAGCGTTGTTCCTGGGTATCGTTAAGGGGGAGGTCGATGGGAAGAGTGTTAAGAGACTGGAGTATATTACCTATGAACCTTATTCCTCAAAGTCTATAGAGCAGATAGCCGGGGATATTAGGAGGAAACATGGTATAGCTGGTATAGAGATTATACATGCGGCTGGAGCCCGCTACCCCGGTGATTATACTATCGCTATAGCTATATCAGCTAGGAGTAGGAGAGAGGCCATCAAAGCTCTCTCTGAAGCTATAGAAAAAATTAAGGAGGAAGCTCTGATATGGAAACTAGAGGTCAGGGAGGATGGAGAATACTGGATACTTGGAGATGGCCGAAGGGTTCCCAGAAAGATATTCGAGGCAACTTCCAATAATAGGTAAAGAGGGGCAAGATAAGCTGAGAAAAGCTACCATAACCATTATTGGAGTAGGGGGGTTAGGAGGGATAGTATCATATTACCTGGTTTCAGCTGGCATAAAGCACTTGAAAATAGTGGATGGCGATAGAGTAGAAGAGAGTAATCTTAATAGACAGATCCTCTATTCAACTGATGATATTGGCAAAGTAAAAGTAGAGGTAGCTGCGGAGAAACTTAAGAGGATAAATCCAGATGTAGTTATAGAGCCCTATCATACACTTCTCAGCGAGGATAATGTTGAAGAAATAATTGATAAATCTACGCTAGTAATAGATGCCTTAGATAAATGGTCCTCAAGATTTATTCTTAATAAAGCATGTGTAGAGAAAAAAATACCTTTAATCCACGGGGGTGTAGAGGGACTATTAGGACAACTAATAGTAATAATACCGGGTAAGACCCCATGCCTTAAATGTGTATTACCCAAGAAGCCTCCTGAGAAAAGAGGGTTACCTATACTCGGCCCCACTCCTGGCATTATTGGCTCAATGCAAGCGCTTGAAGCTATAAAATTCATAACAGGTATCGGGAAAATACAGGCAGGCATAGTAATACTATTCAATGGATATAATAACGAGATAAGGAAAATACCTATTAGAAGAAACTCTAAATGTCCTATATGTGGTGGTATCAACAAACACTCATGAAATCCTGGACAAGTTCATCTAGGCTTACATTACTATAGGCTAACATGACTTGCACTTTATTGGGTTTAACTATGGTTATCGGAATGTCCCTATAGACAGCCTTGACAAGTGGTCCAAAACTAGCTGTTATAGTACCATGTTCTCTGAGAAAATCTATGATCTTATCTATATATCCCTCTTTAACCTTAATTAAGTATGTCTTAGATGTAGCACATACTAGGGAAGTGGACACTATACATCCAGCCACAGGATTTAAAATACAGAGGTAGGGATTAATTTTGCTCTTACATATCTTTTCTCATTCTTCTTGCTGCGATAAGTGTGAGGGTGTATAAGCCGGTGAAAGGTAGCGATAATGCTAACATACTCAGAGGTGTGGGATCGGGGGTTATAGCCGCTGTTACAACGAAGGTAGCTAGGATGACTATTTTCCAGTTCCTCTGTAGAGACTCCACACTTACTAGGTTTATTTTCACTAGAGTCAGTATAGCGAGAGGGAACATGAAGAAAATACCTGTACTTACGCTTCCTAGAAGGATAGTGTAGAAGAAGTTTTCAATAGAGAATATGGGTTTAGCTCCTCCAGCCCTAGTTAACCAGACCATAACAGCGAACATTATTGGTAGTAATACTACGAGAGAATATAGTACGCCGAGCACGAAAAGTAAGTAGATAACAGCTAGATATTTTCTGACGACACCTTTCTCATGGGGGTAAAGCCCTGGCTCAATAAACCTATATACCTCGAGTATAGCATATGGCCCTATAACTAGGATTGCAAGCAGTGAGGCTAGGTATATCCCCCCAATAACTGTATCAAACCATCCATAAGCGATGAGCACCACCTCCGTACCTGAAACATTTAATAACTTAGCTAGGGGATGCACTACACTGTTTCCCCTAAAATCTAAAAGGTATTCCTGGAGTTTCCTCATTAGACCGAAAATTAGGGGCGTATAGCTGTACTCTGGGCTGAGGTTTGATGGAGAAATAAAGAGGAATATGATAAATAGGATAGAGGCAATAAGTATTCTGCGGAGTCTTGTAAGCAATTCCTCGATGTGTTCGTACAATGGTTTTTCCTCATTCTCCCTCATTTTATCACATCTATTCTCCTCTCAAGGAATCTATGTAGATTTGAGTAACCATTCTCTACCAATATTCGAGCAACCCTATTGTAATCCAGGTATGCCCACACCTGTGCTCCACGCGAATATCTAACTTTCAATGGTTGCCTCAGCGGTAAAGGGTTCGAGAAAACCCATACATAGAGTTCCTTGTTTCCACGAGCGTATTTATCGAGGAAACTATCTGGTACTTTATGCATATGCCTATATTTTTTGAGTTCCCCAGTTTTAATCTTAAAAACATCTACTAGATTAGCGAAGCCGTAGAGGTAGCCGCGGCTTATGAGGGCAACATAGCCTCTCACCCTAGTATTATATTTACGTACCTCCCACCTCTTTGCACCACTAGCTACCATATAAACGTAGGGTTCACGTATTATGAGGCCACGTATCACTCTTCTCTTACTCATTTCTGTAGCCTAGATTATAACAATCTAATATTAATTATGCTATGAATATTTTCTCTTGGTATCCTTCATGGAACTAACAGGTGTAGTAGAGGATAAATGGGTTCCTAGAGTTGGGGAAAGATGGAGTAACGGTTTTGTAGATATAAGGGTTAAGGATGAAAAAATTAGGGTATGGTTAAAAGGTGTCATAGTACAATGGCTACAACTCGGTGATAAAGTTAGGCTAGCGGTAAAAAAACCTGGAAGAGAAATAAAGGAAAACTTCATTCTCTACCGTATTTGGGGGAAAGATGAGGTAAAAATTTGGCCTCTCTACACCAGAGAGTACAGTTATCCCCGTTTAGACCCAGTTCTAGGTAATACACTCTATGAGTATAAGTTATTAGTTAAGGAGGCTAGCTCACTTGAAGACTATATATCGATAATAGAGCTAGAGCAGTACCACTATGCTTCCCGGAAGGAG
>JALURH010000102.1 GCA_027017025.1 Thermofilaceae archaeon | reverse complement strand
ATATTGCTTTTACTAGATATTTGTATTAATAATTTTATTTTATTTCTAATATTTCTCAAAGTACTTACGTACTTCAAGATACTTACATTATTTCTTGGGTGCTGTAAAATACTAATTATATCATAGAAAAGCATCCTTATACTATTGATACCAATTAAACCAGTAAGTGTGAAAAATACATAGATATTAATAACCAGTTTTATCACGTCTACTACTGTACTCACGATAGGCAATCTCATCTCACTAAGTATTTCCTCAGATAAACTCCACTGCGGATAATATACCAAATATGGTGTATAGTTCCATTCTCCACTACCATATATCGTTACTTCAACTTGGGGCAACTCGCTTTCTCCGTCAGCCTCAATATCTAGTTTCCTAGCCCATAATGTGATAATATATTCTCTATAGCTAGGTTTTCCCTTCCATCTAGGTTTAAGAAGTTTAATATCGTTGATTACTTTAAGGCCTAATTTTTCTCTAAATTCTAGAGGCTCTATTATTGTCCACAGTGTTTCATTGAAAAGATACTGGTTACGAGTATACCATAGTATGTACTTATTGTATAATTGTTTGAACCAGCCGCTATATGCGTCACTAGTCCACCTCATTGTATGTTCTTTTACGTATATTTGCCACTCCGTAGTGTTTGCTGCCTCAATAGTAAAGTTTCCGCCCTTAACGTAGATCCTGTATTTGGTATTTTCTGACAAAGGTAGATTATATTTTACATAGCCTTGCCCCCTATACGGTACCAGTGTACCTCCGCCAATAACCTCCGCGAGCACTAAACCAGACACACCGCCATTCTCTCCTGGTATAATGTCACACGGTAATACAATATCTAATCTAGTTGTATTATGAGAAGAAATATTGAACCTTGCTGGCCATATTACGCAGTAACTCCAGCTATAATTGTTAGGGTTGAAGCACGCAGGACTATTACTGAAATTTGTCCAGTATACGACTATAAACAGGCCTCTGTACTCACCCTCCGGCAAAATTAGGGTTCGGTCATCGTTTATAGGAAGGACATAGATACCCTCTAGGGTATACGTCTTGCTGCCAATATTGTAGCTTGATAAACCGTGGAGCACTACAGCTGAGAACAATACGTCGAAACTATGGTAGTCTCTAACAGCTATTGTTACATTTCCATACAAATATGGTACAGGGGTGAAATTACCTAGGTTAGATAGTTTTTCGGGTAAAGCAGTATTTATCGAGTAGGGTAGGGCGTATCCTAGGGCTATCCCAAATAATAGTAGTGCTAAACCGATTTTTCTCGCCTTAGGTGCTGGTAAAAGTGATGCTCCGATTAATAGTAGACTGGGTGAAAATGTTTTAGCTATACTGGCTAGGTGTGAAAGAAAGTTTAGGAATAGGAGCATTGCTCCTAGTCCTCTAGCTATAGCTTCTAGTAGAGCTAGTGCTTGATTCAGCATGGGTCTAGCCGCTTGCGCAACTATTAATGCTGTCCCAGCTGTTAATATGACTGCGATAACGCTAGCTATCACCTCAGCTGTAGTTAAACCAAGTTCAAGACTAATAACGTTATTAACTAAGCTCTGTACCTCAGCTTTAAGGTTTTCAAGTTTAGTTATCGCTAATTCGAGATCTAGTTGTAAAACATGTATACTGAATATTTTTGCTATAGTCCTTGGATTTGATACTATGCTTGCTAGTATTGTTCCCAGTATTATACCCAATAAATACCTTAATGTAGCCACTGCTTTCCTTTTGTCACCAATGAACCATAGATAACAGGAGTAGGTTATTACGGCAACAAAACTAACACTAGCTACAAAGGCATACATGTATGACACCTAGAGTGGCCTTAAACTTATATATACTCCTCCAAGAGCTGCACTTACAGCCGTTGCCAATGCTGTGGATAAGGCATATATTATAAGGGTTAGTGTCATAGCTTCGCCTAAGGTCCAGGCTATTTTAGCTACAATATCCGCTAACCTAAATATGGTTTCACCAATGTTTATTGTCTCAAGGATAGATTGTATGATACCTCCACTAGGTATTGTTGAAAGGATTATCCTGACTGGCTCGGGGATACTAGGTATTACCTTGTTTTCGATCGAATTAATAGCGTTCGCAGTTACTGTGGAGGCAAGTATTGTCCCGACACTAAAAACCAGGCTTAGAGCTAGCAATGCACTACCCAGTAATCTTAACCTAGGTATTGGTGTTAATGTAGCGCCAAAAAATAGGGTGAATGGGTAGAGTACTGCGAAAACCTTCGAGAATAATGTAAGGTATAGGTATGTAGTTGCAACAAAAGACAATGTACTAGTGCTCCATGATGTTGCGCTACCTAAGACATAGCTTAATGGTGCTAAGAAAGGAGTCATACTGAGAACGGCTCTTAGTTTAGCTACATTAAGTATCCATTCTACAGCTATTTCATGTGCCTTGTTAAAATGTTCTCCGCTACTAGCTATTAATTCACTTGAAGGCAGGCTACCTAAATCAAGTCCCAGGTTTTTAGCCACTTCTAGAGTTATCCAGAAAACAGCGTAAACAACTAGGATATAGATTAGGCTGTTCACTGCTAGTTCGAAATAGTAGAGAGACCTCTGACGCTGCCCAAGTACCCACTCTATTCCTGCATAACCAAATATTATTCCGATAGCTAAGCTAATGATGAAATAATCTATCATAGCAATCTACCATTACATAATTGTTCTAGAAAACTGGTGTTTTGTAACAATAATTGACTAAAATTTCCGTATTTCATCCCGTAAGTACACCTATTATTGTCTGCCATCCCTTAACTAAGAGATTATTTAATACGTTAGCCACTTCTTGGAATATTCTGGTATCTTCTCCAACAACTATCTCTAGGGTACCTAAAATATTAACCATTATAAATATTAGGGGTATGATTGCCAGCGTCTCTATAGCCCTTATCCAAGTGCTTACAGCTAAGCTCCTTCCAAAGCTACCGCCAATTATCCATCTTAAAACACCCTGTATAACTAATATAGCAAAACCCAGTATACCTATGCCGAAAACTATAGCAACAAAAACGGCTACCGCCCCTAAAAAAGGCGCAAAAATGTCTCTAAGTATTTGCTCGCCTTGACCTTCCTGTGGTTGAGAAAACACATTACTAGTTAATAGAGGAAGCAAGAGAGCTATCAAAAATAATTTTTTATCCATATCACTAATAATATAAGGAAAACATATATAAGATGATAACTACAACCTACTCCTCCTGTTGTTGAATATTAAGTTCTATATCCACCTCCCACCCAGAATCGGTCTTCTTCGGTATAACTTTATACTTTCCTGCAATTCCTAGAGCTTCAATGAACTCTATACTACCCATTTTACCTCTCTCTAAACTCTTATCAGTATTCACAATTTTTCTTATAATTTTGTTATATTCCACTATTTCTTTATCGTATTGACTACGCCTCCTTAATCTATTAATTATTTTGCTCATTAATTATGAATTTTAATGAATCATATTTATATTTTTGTCCTAGTAACTACTACTCCAGAACTAGTGGATGTAAGATTTAATATCACTAACCCTTCTAGCTCCAATTCATTATTAACAATTACTGGCAGAAAAACTTCCTCACCATATGTTCTACAGCAGGCACAAAATACCCATCTATTTACTCTAATATATCCATTGTTTACCTCGATTTTCTCCAGTACATACATTTTTATGAGAAAACTGCCTGGATTCTCCGATAGATTACATATATCTGTGACTAATTGATCTAATCCTGCTTCCTCTTCATAAAGGCCTATAGCGATAATTTTAGATAGCATAGGTGTAATTACTGCTATAGCTACTGTTATTGTTATTAAAAGTATGATTATACCTAAGCTCATCCTTTAACCCTAATCATAATTTTTATGCCAAAACTGTCTTCGAGTAAATATTCATTGTAACTTGAGGGGAGGCCAAATATCCATATACTATCCCTCTTCTCTAGGTCTGCATCTCCCATATAATCAATTAATTTGGGTGAGTATCTTATAATGTACCATTGAGGAGCTATATATTCATGAACATAAATTAATGTGAAATTTAGATACGTTTTTTTCTCAACACCTTTCCTTTTAGTATATATACCTTGGAAAGTCCATATCCACTTCGCTCTAAAGGTTACACCATTTACTGCAAAGGATGGACTTGTATAAATTGTCTCATATATTCCAGATCCACTCAAACCTGTATCTACTTTTAGGTAATTAGTGTAAGCCACCCGTGGCAAACATAGCTTCATAGATTCATTATAAACATAGAGTGCAGCTAAAACACTATCCATAGTTAAAGAGCCTTTATTGCTCCTATTCTCCCAGTAGAGTCTAGCTGCATGTATAAGCATAGCGCTTTGCAACTCACCTACATAGCTGGAACACCTTGGATAAGGGTGCCTAAGAGTCTTAATAGCTAGTAGAACTAGTATAGCGAACAGTATTGAGGCTAGTAGTAAAAACTGTCCTCCCCTATGGCTTAACACCAACTACCACCATTCTAGGTTTCAGCAAGCCTCTGCTACCTAAGATAACCGCCCTAACAGCATATACTATGAAGCTTTTACCAACAGTGTATCTTTTCCC
>JALURH010000101.1 GCA_027017025.1 Thermofilaceae archaeon | reverse complement strand
CTCTACATATCATATAACCTCGCATCTATTTTATCCTTGTAGGGACTTTTAAGATGTGAAGAAATTTTTGTAGGGGGAGGGGGGAATACTTTTATTAATAAACTTTTCTATAAACCCACATGAAGGGTGCGTGAAAACTGCCGTCCGCAGAGAGCGCCGCGAGCTAAAAGGCGATGTACCGTCATAGCTATGAAACGGCGTGTTAACGGACGGTTATAACGCACCCACAAGTATTTTGTGAAACCATTTTTCCGAACACATATATTTACGTAAATCTTTATTATAGCACTTTAATCTCAAATAGTAACTATTAGAATAATCTTTGGTGACGTTCCCATGGGAGGTGCTCCTACTTCAATAAAATATGTAATCTATGCAAAAATGGAGATAAAGGGATTAGTGGATAAACACGATATAGTAGGTGCAATCTTTGGACAAACGGAAGGTCTTCTCGGAGATGAACTTGATATTAGAGAACTTCAAAAAACTGGGAGACTTGGTAGGATAGAAGTAAAGATTGATAAAAGAAATAACCATACGGTGGGGTATATAGAAATACCATCAAACTTGGATAGGGTAGAAACAGCACTTATAGCAGCTGCCATTGAGATGATAGACAGAGTTGGTCCGTATGCTGCTAAAACAACTATCTCAAGAATAGAGGATGTAAGAGCAGAGAAACGGAAAAAGATTATAGCAAGAGCAATAGAGATTCTAAAGAGACTTGAGGAAGAAATTCCGGAAACTAAGGAATTAACAGAGGAAGTCCTAAAAAGTGTTAGGAGCTCAGAGCTAAAATATTATGGCCATGAGAGATTGCCAGCAGGACCCGACATAGATAGGACGGATACTATAATAATAGTCGAGGGAAGAGCAGATGTTATAAACTTATTACGGCACGGGTATAGGAATGTTATTGCCATAGGGGGAGCAATAGTTCCTAAAACTATAATTGAATTATCCAAAAGAAAAAACGCTATACTATTCGTGGACGGCGATAGGGGAGGTGAGTTGATTGCAAGAAATGTAGTTAACGTAGCGGATATTGACTATATAGCACGAGCCCCCCCTGGAAGAGAGGTGGAGGAATTAACTGGTAAGGAAATAGCGAAAGCCCTGAGAAACAAGATACCAGTAGAAGAATTTCTAGAAACCATAGAGAAAGAAAGAAAACAAGTAAAAGAAGTAAAAGCTGAAATAAAGTTGCCAAGTAAAGATGAGATTGAAGAGAAAATACAGGTAAAGGATATAGAATTGCCCCCTCATGTTATGAAAAGTATAGAAGAATTAAGAGGAACATTGGAGGCTATTCTATATGATAATGAGTGGAAAGAAGTATTACGTGTACCTGTAAGGGACTTAGCTACAAAATTACAGGATGTAGAGAAAGTAAGCTACATAATCTTTGACGGTATCATTACACAGCGTGTTCTCGACATCGCTTATTCTAAAGGAATAAAGATACTCATAGGTGCAAGAATAGGAGATGTAATACGTATACCAGAGGGAGTGAAAATTACAACATTTGATAAACTCTAGGCTCAGAGGAGGTACAGTTCTTCATTTATTCAGTGCAGGTCAGTTTCTTCACAGCCAGATAGTATATTCCAACCCGTGTAGATAAGTCTTCTTTTTGCAGAAAATTTTTAAACCATCTCTGTAAAGAACATTTAGCGGCCGTAGTCTAGCCTGGACTAGGATGGCGGCCCAGGGTATAAAAACCGCCGTATCCAAGCCGCAGAACCCGGGTTCAAATCCCGGCGGCCGCACCATAGTACCTTTAGTATAACATTAATATCCGATAATTTAACCTCTCTTCTAGAGTGCAGGGTATGGTTAACTATACGCTTATTGATCTCTTTGCAGGAGCAGGAGGTTTCTCACGGGGATTTAAGGAAGCAAACTTTAGAATCGTTTTAGCAATAGAGAATATGGAGATTATTGCTGAGGCTTATAAATCTAATTTTCCCAGTACATACGTATTAGTAGATGATATTAAAAATATCCATGCTATAGACATACTATCACTCATTGGTGAGCCTCCTGATGTAATTATAGGTGGTCCTCCATGTGAACCTTTCACTAGAGCAAACCCCAAAAGAAGGGAAAGACCTATCGATAGATTATACTCTGATCCTATAGGGGCCTTAGTGCTACATTTCATTAGAATCGTAGGAGACTTACAACCAAAGGTTTTTGTTATGGAAAATGTTCCGGGTATTATAGAAGGTGAGTTAACATCTGCCTTGAAAAGGGAATTTAGAAGGGCTGGTTACGAGAAAATATATTTCAATAAACTCTATGCAGAAGATTATGGAACACCTTCTCATAGACTGAGAATATTTATATCTAATGTACCCATTAAGCCAAAAAAACACAGGAATCGGGTTAAAGTAATTGATGCCATAGGTGATTTACCCCCTCCTGGAGCCGCAGATATACCTAATCACGAGCCTATACCTCTATCTAGATCTAAGCTAAAAAGAGTAGCCAGACTTAGATGGGGTGAAGCGTTAATAAGATACAGGGGTCACGGGGGACGAATTATGACTAATTTCATTAGACTCCACCCATATAGAGTAGCGCCTACCGTAATGGGATCATCTCGTTTTATTCATCCTTTTGAAGATAGGTTATTAACTGTTAGAGAACATGCTAGGCTTATGGGTTTTCCAGATGATCATATATTTGTAGGAGGTAAAGATACTCAATTTAATGAAGTTGGAGAAGCTGTCCCGGTTCCCTTGGCTAAGGCTATTGCCGAAGTAATCCATAGGTTTCTTAGCCATAAGGAATAAGTGATACGCTCTTGTAGTTTTCATACATAGTAGCGTTGGATGTACGGCTTGTTTGGCGCTTTGTCGTTCTTGATTACTCTGCTTGAGCTGCAGTACGGGCATTTTACGCCATTTGGTCAGCGGTGCTTGCGCAATATCTCTACTACTTGCTTATCTACTAGCGTTAGCTTAAACTCAACCTAGCCTCGTGCGCTATAAATGGGTATTTCAGCAATAAATCATGTAGCTCAGAACCAAGAGCGATAACAAAAATAATGATACTTTCTCATTAAGATTTAGTTAGTGATAACTTATGATCAACGAGGTAGATATAATCCCGGTTCTACATAATGTAATGTCTGTACAGAAGATCCAGGAAATTGCTAAATTAGTATACGGGCTAGGTTTTAAAACACTGGTAATATCGAGAGCATTGGGATCGGCTGCGCAGGTAGGTGTTCCTGAAGCACAGAAAATTGCTATCAAACTAGGACGCAATTTACTGTACTTGGGAGATATAGATGATGTAATAGATATATTCAAACCTGATTTTTCATTATTTATTATGCCTAAAAAGTATGGAAGTAAACCTCTTTCAAACATTATTACTGAACTTAGGGGTAAGGTTTTAGTTATAATTGGTGGAACTGAGCCAGGGTTATCGAGTAGAGAGCTTAGTAAAGGGTTAGCTGTTTTTCCAGAAGGTATAGATGAGGATATAGGTACGGTGGGGTTAATGGCTATTACTCTTTATATATTAAGGAAGTATACTACTTTAAAGGTAGACGTACCCTATTAACCTTCTTATTTTGCCATGAATATCTTCTTAACCTACTAGATCTTCCGAATCCACACGCTGAACAATATTTTTTTCTTATATTGTAGCTGTGTCTGCCACATCTCCTACATCTTATATGGGTCTTTCCTCTTCCCCTTCTTCCGAAAGATGTTGTACCCTTTACCATTAAGTACACCTTATGTAGCTGGACTAATGAATACTACGTTATCTCCTCTCACGATTATAGTACCAAGTTTCCTAATCCTAGACTCACGCATTTCTTCGGCATTTTCAAGCACTAAGTTTAGATGTTGATCATAACTTCTGAGTATACCTCTTACCTCCCTACCTCCTTTCAATTTTACTAGGACTATATTCCCGAGTGATTTAGATAATAGTTCTACCGTTCCCGAAGGCATCGATATCGCCTCAACTTTACCGCTATATATTCATTGCTTATAAAGATTATTCAATGGAAGTATCTTCAAGTTTATATCCTTCTATCAAGAAAAGCTTTTAGAGAGTATCCATGGTTTTCTTAGGGCTGGCTATTACTAATGCTAGAATTCTTCTATTTAAGATAATGCTTTTAAAAATTCTTCTAAGGATAATTCGCCATCCAGCTCTATTACGATCTTGTCAATTAACCCGAATATTTTAATGAGATATTCCCTTGTTGTCTTATCTACATTCTTAGATAGTAAAGCATATATTGCCGGGATACTATTCTTTAGCCTAACTAAGAGCTTAGATCGCTTACTCTCTATAGTGTATCTTTTTATTGAGTATGAATGGAAACTTAATTCACCCTTTATAAATTTCTCGTCAAGGAGTAGTAGTTCTTCTCTAAGTTTTCTAAGATCAGCTAGTAAATCCTCTAGATAGCTAATAGCATTTTCTTTCCAAATAGAGTCCTCTATGAAGTATATTTTGTCATGGGATGTTATTCTAAGATGGGAAGGATCTGCAGTTATTATTTTGTTACCATTTCTTATTAGAACTTTAAGAGGTTTACCACTTTTTCTCTCAAGATATATTTTATAGATATAACCTATATAT
>JALURH010000100.1 GCA_027017025.1 Thermofilaceae archaeon | reverse complement strand
GGACTATATCATATCTCTTCTTTAGCGACTCTACAATTTTCCTCAGATTTTCCCCACGGGGACGTTTCCTGCGGGTAGCATCTATAGCTACTATGTCTGCTCCCGCCTCCACCACCCTCGCAGCATCCCTGAGAGTGGGGGTAATATATATGCTTGAGTCTCTATATTTTTTCTTTACAAGCCCTATTACAGGGAGGTTAATAAAGGATTTTACCGCCCTTATATATTCAGTACCCTCTACCCTTAAACCACAGGCGCCACCTATTTCAGCAGATTTCGCCATAGCTAGGATAAATTTTTTCCTGAATAGGTATTGTCTACCATATTTTATGTTGTATATTGGTTCATCTCTATTAACTTGACATGAAACAATTAATCCTCCCTTAATTTTCTCTAGGATATCATCTAGACCCCATCTCAGGGAATTCACCCCCTATCTCCTTTAGAGGAGTGTTCTCTATGAATTCTACTATCTCCCACATATTTTTAGGCATCCCCCATGTAATGTAAAAGCCTGCTACACTATTTCCCAGGAGCAATCTTTCACGCATATTAAGATCAGCTAGAGTGGAGAAAATGAAGCCTGAATTAAATGAGTCACCAGCCCCGGTTAGTCTCTTCGGCTTTACGTTGAACGCTGGCACAATAACTGCGTCACCGTGGATACATGCTGAGAACATATTTGTGTGGAGCACTATAGTTACCCCCAATTCTCTATATACATCTACGGCGCACTTGAGTAATTTGTTGCACTCTAATCCTAGTTTACTAGCTATACACGATAACTCAATCTCATTTAAGCTTAGGAAATCTATGTAACCGTATTTCAAAACGTAGATTAGGTCTGGTAGGTCATTTAGCCTTGACCTAGGGTCTGCTATGTCGGCATATACTAATCCGCGACCGTTTTCTTTCACATACTTCGGTAGCTTCAAGAACAGGTCTGTACCACAATAATAGTTTCCTGCCCAGTTGAAGATGCCTACCATGTCGGCTTCGGCGAGGAGCTTTAAGTCTCTGCTACTAAGTTTCTTAAAACAGAACTTTGGGAGGGAGCCTGGATACCCAAACATTATATTAATAGATCTTTTTTCTCCAATGATTTCAAATGAAGTTGTTTTGGAGACATCATCACCCAGCTTAACATAGTCTAGACACACATTACTAAACTCCTTAAAGAAATGTCTTAAAAATACGTAGCCAAGTTCATCTACCTCGGTTATTAAGTATACTGGTACGCCGAGAGAGGCTAAAACAGCAGCTGTATTTGCTGCATTTCCTCCTCTAACTATTTCCTGGAGTACATTCTGTATCCCTCCACCAGTCTCGGCATAGCTAGTAATCATTTTTATGAATTCTTCTGGTGAGCGACGTACATATATTAGCCTGTCAATATAGAAATCGGGGAGTAAAACAACCTTTTTGTCCAATACCTTGTTGTGGATCGATCTAAGCTTTGAAACCAACTCCCGCTTTAGCGGGGTAGTTGCCTCCATAAATTATCCCTATGTTTTGAGTGCACCCATAGTTAGCCCTCTTACAATATATCTCTGCATAAATGCTATGAAGATAACAGTGGGGATTATTGAGACGCTTATAGCAGCAGCAATGTGTCCCCACTTAATCTGCCAGGCAGTAATATATAGTGAAGCCCCAACGGTTACTGTTTGGGCATTCTCCATGGTGAATATTAGAGCAAAGAGGAACTCGTTCCAGGAAGCCATGAAGTTGAGTATAGACGTAGCTATTACCCCCGGTAGTGAAAGAGGTATAACTATGTCCTTAAATATGGTTAACCTACTTGCTCCATCAACTAATGCAGCTTCCTCAAGCTCTATAGGCATTTCCTCTATAAAACTCATTAAGACAAATACTGTAAGAGGCATGTTAAATGTTGCATACAATAGTATAAGACCTAGATGAGTATCTACTAGCCCTAGGCTACTATAGATTATGTATAGAGGTACCGCAAATATTATAGGCGGTAATAGTCTCAGGGAGAGTATGTAGAAACTTATATTCCCATTACCAGTCTTAAACCGCACCAGGCTATATGCAGCTGGCATACTTATTACAAGTGATAGTAGAGTGCTACCAGTAGATATTATGAGGCTATTAATAATATATTTCGTGAATGAATAGCCAGGAGCCGTAAATATTTCAATATAGTTACGTAGTGTTAGGCTACTTATACCTAAGGGATTAGTTACTATATCGGCATACGGCTTAAACGACATTAGGATAATGTATATAATAGGCCAGAAGAAAAAGGCTGTAGCTAGCGTAGCAACTAAGTCATTAACTAGTACTTTCCTGAAGCCTCTGGCTCGCATTAACCTCCTCCCCCTCTATAAACCATCTTAAATACTAAGGTTACGACAAACATCGATATATAGAATAGAATGATTGTGGAGGCAGCTCCTAGTCCAAACCTTCCTAATAGGAATGTTAGCCTGTAGATATAGATACTAACAGTACTCGTTGATATCCCAGGTCCTCCACCTGTTATCACGTATATTGTATCAAATATCTTGAAAGCATCCATGGCTCTAAATAATATAGCTACCACTAGGGCTGGTTTTATGAGAGGAAGCGTTATATACCTCACGATCTGTGCACTAGATGCTCCATCGATAAGGGCAGCCTCGAAGGGCTCAATGGGGAGGGCATGTAGAGCTGCGTAGATTATTATAAAAACAAACGGTGTCCATTGTAGAACATCTATAAGAACTAGGCTGATGAGCGTTGTCCAATAGGATGCAAATGGCGAGAACTTTATTCCAAGTAGTCTAAATAGCGCTGGCACGACTCCAGTTATCGGGTCAAGCATTAACCTAAACATTAGCCCATATAGGGCTGGCGCTACTCCTAGCGGTACAACAAGTAGAGACACGAGGAACGATTTAAAGTGGATCCTACTATAGAATAGGAGTGCTAACGCTACTCCCAGTATCAGCTCTAGAGATACCGTTGCTAACGTATAGATAATAGTGAATCCTAAGGAGTACCACATTTCTCTACTACCCACTATATTTACGTAGTTCTCAGCACCTACGAAAATAGGCTTCCTAAAGGTCTCGATAGTTATCCTATTTACACTTAGGTAATAAGCGAAGAATGTAGGGAAAATAGTCATAGCTACAAGAAATATAAGTGCGGGGAGTACTAAAATCCACTTTACATATTTCTCCCCTAAAAATCTATCAAGAATATTATCCATCGATTTTCCACCAAACTATAGAAATAGATTTAATGTTAAAAAAGAATAGAATTATGTGTTTTTACCCTCCATAGTAACCTTTCTCCTTCAGCAGGTTGTATATCTCCTGGTTAGCGGCTTTCGCTGCTTCATCGACAGAAACAGATCCTGACCAGGCAGCGGATAGATGTTTAGCTAGTATCGTGTATATTGAGAAAGCCTCAGGGATATTTAATCCTGGGAACGAGTACTTATCAAGTATTTCCTGGATAAACGGTATTTCCCACCTCTTTTCTGTCGCTTCTGGCAAAGCAAATACGCTTCTCATGGGTGGGAAACCTCCACCCTTGAGGTACTTGAGCATTGCACCGGTAGTTGTTAGATATGCAAGGAACTTGAAGGCCTCTTTCTTGTACTTAGATGCTTTATTTATACTCAAGGAGAGTACGTGGACATAAGACATATGGACGATCTCTCCATTTGGCAACTTTACTCCAGGTATAGGAGCGACTCCAACTTTATCCCAGACTAGTGGAGACTTCTCCTTATCGCTAAGCTCTCCTATAGCCGCATTCCACTGTATTATCATTGCAACCTTACCGTTTTGGAAAGCAGCGTTGAGTTGTGGATACTCCCAGTTTACGCACTCAGAGGGAGCCAGCCCGTCCTCTATAAATCTTCTGTAGAGACCGATAGCTTTCTTAGCGGCTTCTGTAGTCAGAGTAGGTTTCCAGTCATCACCAAATATACGGCCATTGTAGGATCTAAGTATACTATGCCATATCATAGCACTATAGAGAATATTCTTTGCATGTAGCCCTATGCCGTATTCTGTTGGAGAGTCTGGATTATATTTCTTAGTAAACTTTCGAGCAACCTCTAGTAGCTCATCGACGGTTTTGGGTGGACTGGGTATGAGATCTTTGCGGTAAATAAGTACATGTAGGCTTACGTCTACAGGTATGCCATAGAGTTTGCCTTTGTATCTGAGAGAGTTCAGTGCTGAGTCGAAATATACGCTGAGTGTATATGGATATAGTGAGGCGTTATTAAAGTATTCATCCAGGGGCTCAAGATAGGGAGCATATTGACCTATGGTATAGGTAGATGTAAAAGCTATATCGATCTCGGAGGAACCCGAAGTTAGTATACTAGTTTCTTTTTCCCAAAATACCTCTCTACTGAAGAAAACTATCTGAACCTTTATACCTGTTTTCTCAGCATAATATTTGTTCCATTCATCAACTATTTTACTCATAGCTTCGCCCTCAGGTCCTGGCCAATAAACCATTTTTATTGTAACAATTTTTTTAGCGGGGGCAACCTCTTTTTCAACGATTTTCGGTGGAGCTAGGAAGTAGCCAACAGCTATACCCGCAAGTAACGCAATTAAAACAGTAGCAATAAATTTAGTATCCATTATC
>JALURH010000099.1 GCA_027017025.1 Thermofilaceae archaeon | reverse complement strand
CATACCCCCCTAGCCCTCCTTACAACCAATGGATACCATCTAGCGAAACTCTGCATTATTAATCTCTTATCTTTTTCAAGAACTTCTTTTGCACATGGTCCAGGCGGTATTACCTTGATTTCTGGCGCTTTCACACTAGTATATCTTAACCCTAATATTAGACAATTCCGTAATAATAGATGTGAGTAGAGGGGAAGAACCAGATATACTTGAGATTTCCTGGTATGGTCGTGGAGGGCAAGGAGTAGTTACAGCTGCTCAAATACTTGTCTGGGCAGCTATGCTAGAGGGTAAGTATGGGATGGCCATACCCTTTTTCGGTGCAGAACGTAGGGGGGCTCCGGTAATAGCCTATAATAGGATCTCTAGTAAACCAATATTAGTTAGAGGTAGCGTTAAGAAACCTAATATAGCGGTCGTTGTTGATAGCTCGTTGATTGGAATCTTTGATCCTTTTAATGTAGTCAGGGATAATGGTTATTTGATATTTAATAGTGTTGAAAGGCCTGAAGTAGGTGGGAGGAAGAATATTAATGTATCCTATGTTGATGCAGTCAAAATCGCTTTAGACATAGGATTGGTTATTGCTGGAATCCCCCTTGTTAACATGCCGATGCTCGGTGCATTGGCAGCAGTTACGGAGGTGGTAAATGTGGATAGTATTGTTCAAGCTGTGCCTAAGGTTATTAGTAGTAAGGTTGAAGAGAATATTGAAGCTGTGAAGAGAGGTGCAAGGGAGGTGAAGAGACTGTGAGTAAGGTGAAAGTGCCTGTAGCTAGGCCTGTAATAGGTGCTGCTGGGAAAACAGGTATTTGGAGGGTATCTAGGCCCGTAGTAGATTACTCTAGGTGTACATTGTGTGGGATATGTTGGCTCTACTGCCCTGACTCTGTTGTAGAGATTAGTGAAGATAAGAAGAGGGTAGTTATAGACTATGATTACTGTAAAGGTTGTGGTATATGTTCTGTAGAGTGTCCATTTAACGCTATAAAGATGGTTCGTGAGGAGGTTAGATGAAGAGAATGGTTTTATCCGGTAACTATGCAGCCGCCTACGCGGTTAAAGCAGCTAAGCCGCATGTTGTGTCTGCTTATCCAATAACTCCTCAGACTACTGTGATAGAGAAGATCTCGGAGTTCGTTGAAAAAGGAGAGTTAGATGCAAAAGTAATTAGGGTTGAGTCAGAGCATAGTGCAATGGCTAGTGTTATAGGTGCAGCGGCTGTTGGAGCTAGAGTTTATACAGCCACTTCATCTCAGGGATTGCTTTATATGTATGAGATGTGTTGGTGGGCTGCAGGCGCTAGATTGCCGATAGTAATGGGTGTTGTAACTAGAGCTATCGCACCACCATGGTCTATCTGGACTGATCATAGCGATATATTGACGCTGAGAGACTCTGGTTGGATCATAATGTTTGCTGCATCTGCACAAGAAGTATACGACATGACTCTGCAGGCATATAGGATAGCTGAGGAACAATGTGTATCGCTACCTGTTGCGGTTGCATGGGATGCATTTGTTGTTTCACATACATACGAGCCAGTAGATATCTTAGATGATGAGGAGGCTAAAGATTTCATCAGACCTAGGGAAGAGAAATCATTGATTGATTTTGAGGATCCAGGGTCTCTGGGTAATCTAACCTATCCAGATACGTATCAGGAAATGCGATACGATATCTCTAGGGCTATGGATAATGCATTAAGTATTATTAGGGATATAGACGAGGAATTTGGAAAGAAATTTGGGAGGAAATATGGAGGGCTTGTTGAAAAATACTTGTGTGGCGATGCGGATTACATTATATTCCTGGTTGGTGCAGCTGGTGGTGATGCAAGAGTAGCTACAAACATTCTAAGGAGACAAGGTGTGAAGGTAGGGATTTGCAGGATTAGATCTATTAAACCTTTCCCATATAAAGAGATTATCGATGTTTGTTCAAGAGCTAAGGCTATCGCTGTTCTTGATAGATCATCGGTTTTCGGAGGTAAGGGGCCGTTAGCAGTCAACATTAGAGCTGCACTGCATGAATCGGGTATAAATATCCCCGTTTTAGAGGTCGTAGGAGGGCTTGGAGGTAGAGATATTAGCGTAGAGGATTTTCTGGAAATATTTAGGCTGGTGATCAAGGGAAAGAAAGGGCTGATTTGGTGGGGACTAAAGGGGGGTGAGTAGATGGCGCATAAATTTTTCCCTAAGGAGGAGTTCCTGTTAAAGGGTCATGCAGCCTGCCCTGGGTGTGGAGCGGCACTAGTTTTGAGGCATGTACTAAAAGCCCTGGGGGCTAGAACTATACTTGTTATACCAGCATCTTGTTCATCTGTTATAGCTGGCCCCTTCCCGAAGTCATCCTACTCCGTACCTGTCCTCCATATAGCTTTTGCAGCTAGCGCTGCAGCAGCATCTGGCATCGTTGAAGCACTAGATAAGCTAGGTGAAAAGACCTTTAACGTTGTTGTATGGGCTGGAGATGGAGGAACAGCCGACATCGGTATACAAGCGCTCAGCGGCGCGGCCGAGAGGGGGCATGACATCATCTATATATGCTATGATAATGAGGCGTACATGAATACTGGTATACAGAAGTCCGGGCTCACTCCCTATAAGGCGTGGACCACTACTACACCGAGAGGTAATCCTAGCTTTAAAAAAGATATGCCTGGTATAATGGTTTCACATAGAATACCTTATGTAGCTACGATTAGCCCAGCCTATCCTAACGATATTGTAAGTAAGATCCGTAAGGCAGCTAAGATTAGAGGATTGAAATATATTCATGCACATATACCATGTCCACCCGGGTGGCGATTCGATTCCTCCCTTACAGTCAGGATAGCTAGGCTTGCTGTATTATCTGGAGTTTGGATACTTTATGAGTATGAGAACGGGGTATTTAGGCTAACAGGGCCTAGTAGAAAGCTGGTAGATAAATCAAAGAGAAAACCTATTGGGGAATACTTAAAGCTTCAGGGTAGGTTCAGGCACTTATCGGAGAGGGATGTTGAAGAGCTCCAAAAGCTTGTAGATGAAAGGTGGGAAGCTATAAGAAAAGATATTATGGGTGAGAATGCTTAGAGCGAAGTGGAGTATGAGTAGTAGAAACAATACTATACCATCCCTTACATTCTTTTCAGTCACTGACGAGAGCCTATTAAGTTTTTCTTCATCCAAGAAATACGAGCAAACATGGTATTCGTAGAGATTGAATGTAACTGGTTTAACCTCCTTCAAGGCATTGCTAACCGCGTCTATAGTCAATTCCTCTAGTAGACTCCAGTTGGAAGACGAACCAAGAGGCTGGTACTCTACTCTAGGTCTAAATCCGGAATACACATGGGTGTCTGTTGACGTTACAATGACCTCGTCGAAACCTAGCTGTTTTATCTTAGCTGAAATATATTCTCTGAAGCCCTTCTGAATATTGTTACTATCATATGAGAGAATAGCTAATTTGAGGCCTGGTAATGTAAGGACTAGGGTAGTTAGACCTCCGGGGCCTATTTCAGGACATTTTTGCACCCCCATATTATATATAGCCGCACTGGGTGTATACTCCAAGTGGGAGGGATTATCGTATTCACACTCCCTAATAGATTTAAGTACGGTTGTAAGAATTTCATAGTATGTTTGTGTTCCCGGAAGAGGTCTTGGAGCATTTTCTCCTAAAAATATACTGTTATGAGTATCAACTACTATAGGTCTTGAATAATAGCTACGTCCTAGTTCACTATGAATCTCTAGCGGTAAGTCTTCGTAGGTATCTTTAGGTGAGATAAAGGCTAGGTAATAGTCCCCAAAATGTAGTAAAATAGATCTCGCCACGTTATTTTCGCTCTTTTTAATACAATGGAGGACAAGTTTCCTTCCTTCACTTGAAGATAGTATTTTAACCAAGTTCTGTGCTACCTCGTCAGTAGCAGAGGATAATGCTAGATCTTCTCCATGCCCGCAAGGACCCTTAAAATAGATAGCGCTATAACCGTGTTTACCCAGTGTTCTAATAATTGATGCTGGCAAGGTGCTACTTCCTATATCCCTAAATGGACCTGGGTGGATGTATGAGATCACTATGGCGCCTTTTATTTTTTCCCAACATTCTTTCTCTCTTAATGCTATTATGTAGATGGGTATAGATCTTTTCTTAGATATTCTGAGAAGATATTTTTCAAACCTCTCTTTTCTTCCTGCTAGAATGTAATGAAGAAATGTTCTTAGGAAATCTAATCCTCCCGTTTTTACAGCATTATAGACCCTAGTGTTCACTCTATGTAGAATATAAAGCATCGCCAAAGAGTATAGAAAAGTGTAGATAATCTCGGGAAACGATGAAAAAAGAAAAGCTGTTGTCATATAAACTAACCCAATCTTAGGCGAGTATACCACATAAGTAATTAGTGATAAAAGCAGCAGAATCGGTGTAATCGCAGATACTCCTAGGGGACTCAACCAATCATAGAGGAGTAAGTAGATAGTTAGGAAGGAAAGTAGACCTAATATGCGTTTTAAGTTAAACACCTCTCTATCAAGGATTTGTAGCGTAAATACCAGAAGAAACGTAAGGGATATTAAGGGGAGATTAAAACTGAATAAATCTCTGAGAAAATATTCTGAGAAAATAAACCATACGCATAGAGTAAGGACCATGGTTACGAGAAGCCTTTTAGAGCTAGGAAAGCTAAATATTAGTCTATAGCCCTGCCTGAATCCACTATCATTCACAGGGAATGTCTTAGATCTTTAGTTTATACGTTTTTCCCTTAAATAGTAGGAGAATATTGTTTTCATATAGCCCAGAGAGTTCTTCTAATAATTTTTTCCCCACAGGGATAAAATACGCTATATTTATTCCTCCTCCCAGGAAAATAGCGTCACTAGAAAAAATAATGTCCAGAAAAAGCCTTCGGCTTAGCCTCCCCCTTAGAATTCTTAGTATAGGTATATCTCTCCGCCTAAATATAGATCTAACGTATCTCTCTAGTTTAAGATATTCTTCAAAACGATCCATGACCAATAAAACATTTAAAGCATGGCTAGAGAGAAGATGGTCCAAGTATATTAGGGAATATAGGATTACGAGCTCACGAGTTACAGTATTGTAGCCATAGGTATGTGGAGACAGTTTTATGATAGAGGATGTATCATATGGAAGCCCATGGGTCTTGGGAATTGTTTTTTCAGCAGATAATATTGCCTCTAAAACAGCTATCACCTTGTCTATGATTTCTCCATTTCCATAATCTCTCATAATCTTTAGCTTACTCAGTATCTCGAGGGAGTTATCTCCCAGTTTTCTATAAAAATGGCTTTTAACTCCAACGATGTCAAGAAACCTAGATACCACATCCTTCTGAAGTCTCAGCCTAAGTTCCGGGTAAGGTAAAACACCGTTGTAGTCGATGATAACTGGCGTATAAGATAGCGAAAGAGCTGCTGGTAGAAATATCTCTATAAGTTTCTCTGCTTGACTTTCTCTCACTATGGCTACTAAATCTCTTGCATTATATAGTAATTCCCTAAATAGATCTTTTCTCACTTCATAGTATTAGTTTCCTAATCTCCCATAAGAACCCTACTATTAGTATCATACATGGAAAAGAAGCATTATGTATCGTGTGGAAAGAAAATTATAAATGCCCCAGCTGGAATATCACAACAGCCCCGGTCGTCTAGCCCGGTCAAGCCAGGCACGGGTCACCGCGAGGATGGCGGCCTTTCGGGCGTTGCACGAAGAGAGCCGCAGAACCCGGGTTCAAATCCCGGCCGGGGCACCACTCTAATACTAGGGAAGAGAGATTCAGTAAATCCTGGAAGCTAGAATCCCTCACCGTTTGTTCTACTTTCTACATATATGAAGGAGATGATAGGATGGAGAAAAGAAAAATGAAATATAAAATTACATATTAAATGCCTAAAGACAAACAGAGAAACAAAGGCAAGTAATAGTTAAATTAAAAGCGAGCATTAATATCCTCGATGATTAATGAGTGGGCGTAAAGGTTATATAGCTAGAGTATCGGGACCTGTTGTAACTGTTAAGGGTCTAGAAGATGTCAAAATGGGTGAAGTTGTATACGTTGGCGAAGAGGAACTAATAGGGGAAGTAGTTAGGATATCATCGGATTTCTTCATCGCACAGGTTTATGAGGATACTAGCGGCGTTCGTCCTAAGGAACCAGTAGTGGCTACTGGCAAACTTCTAGTAGCGGAGCTTGGACCGGGGCTAATGTCGCGTACATTTGATGGTATTCAGAGACCGTTGAGGGATATACGTGAATTAATTGGCGACTTCGTTCAGAGGGGCGTAAAAGTTAGCGCACTTCCGCGAAACAAGAAGTGGCACTTTAAACCAACGGTGGGGAAGGGAGCTAAGGTTGAAGAGGGCGATATAGTCGGAGAAGTGGCCGAGACACCGTTGATTACCCATAAGGTAATGGTTCCCCCCGGGATAAAGGGCCGAATATCTTGGATTAGTGAAGGAGACTTCACGGTAGACGAGCCTATAGCCGAAGTTGAATATGATGGCAGAAGATATGAATTAAAGATGATGCATGAATGGCCAGTTAGAAGACCTAGACCGTTTAGAGAAAGATTGCCTAGCGAGCTTCCTCTAGTGATTGGTCAACGTGTAATAGATACCTTCTTTCCTGTAGCTAAGGGTGGAGCAGCTGCTATACCCGGAGGCTTTGGAACCGGGAAAACTGTAACTCTTCATAAGATCGCTATGTATAGTGATTCTCAGATAGTTATATACATAGGGTGTGGTGAGCGTGGGAACGAAATAGCGGAAATGCTTATGGAGTTCCCTCAGCTAGTTGATCCTCGTAGCGATAGGCCTATAATAGAGAGAAGCATAGTTATAGCTAATACCTCTAACATGCCTGTTTCGGCCAGGGAGGCATCTATCTATATGGGAGTAACGATGGCGGAATACTATAGGGACATGGGTTATGACGTGACTCTCATAGCGGATTCAACGAGTAGATGGGCTGAAGCCCTTAGGGAGATAGCTGGAAGACTTGGGGAAATGCCTGTAGAGAGGGGTTTCCCAGCCTATTTACCTGATAAGATAGCTGAGTTCTACGAAAGGGCTGGGCGAATAAAAACTCTTGGTAGACCTGAGAGGGAGGGATCCGTAACTATCCTAGGGGCAGTTTCGCCACCAGGAGGTGACTTCAATGAACCTGTAACAATACATACACTTAGGTTTGTGGGAGCCATGTGGGCTCTTGATACTGAATTAGCCTATAGGAGACATTTTCCAGCAATTAATTGGCTAAGAAGTTTTAGTCAGTATGCAGATACTGTGGAGAGATGGTGGACTAGAAACGTGTCAAAGGATTTCCCACAATATAGGAGAAGAGCACTAAGGCTTCTAACTATCGCTAGTGAAATAGAAGCGATAGCGTCTGTGGTTGGTGAGGGAGCATTACCGGATGATCAGCGTCTGATACTACTAGTCTCCGAAATACTTAAGGAGGGTTTCCTAAGGCAAGTAGCACTTAGCGGCGAAGATGTATTCTGTATACCTAGGAAGCAATATTTGCTCCTGAAGATGATAATTGACTTCTTTGACAAAGCCTATGAGCTGATAACTAAGAGAGTATCTGTAGACGAAATCACTAAGGTGCCTGAGATCTTTGAAATGATGAGGGTGAAGGAGGATGAAAGGGGTATAAAGGCTGTGGAGGATCTTTACAGAAGAACTATGAAAAAACTTGATGAATTAGCCCAAAAATATGGTATCATCTACAGTGGGTGAGATACTATGGGTAGTGATGTATGGTATTTTGATAGTGAGATACTAACCCGCTACCCCGGTAAGATTTACAGGCAAGTCAAGGAGCTTAGAGGTAACCTGCTAGTAATAGATGGCGTAGAGGATTCAGCATACGACGAAGTAGTCTATATCTATAGTAGGGATGGAAGAGAGAGGGCTGGCAGAGTCCTGGAAACAAAAATTGGGGAGGCTATTGTACAGGTGCTTGGTGAGCGTGAAGGGCTAGAGACAGATATATTGGTGAAGTTTACGGGATCTACATTCAAGATTCCAGTAAGTGAAGATATTGTGGGACGAATATTTAATGGGCGGTTTGAACCAATAGATGGCTTACCTCCTGTGGTTTCAGGGGATTGGAGGGAAATAACTGGTGCACCAATAAACCCTGTCGCGAGGGAATATCCCCACGATTTTATCCAGACAGGAATCTCTGTTATCGATGGAATGTTTAGCTTAGTAAGGGGACAGAAACTACCTATTTTCAGTGTATCTGGTCTTCCACACAACATAGTGGCGGCTCAGTTAGCTAGACAAGCTACCGTTAGAGGTGAGGGAGAGGAATTCGCTGTGGTATTTGCAGGAGTAGGGCTAAGAAGTACTGAAGCCAATTTCTTCATAGAACAGTTCCGCGAAACTGGTGCAATAGAGAGAATGGTTGCTATATTGAACCTAGCCGATGACCCGGCTGTAGAGAGGTTAATGACGCCGAGAATAGCAATGACCGTAGCGGAATATTTAGCGTTCGATTTGGAGATGCACGTACTTGTAATAATGTCAGATATGACTAATTATTGTGAAGCACTGAGAGAGATAAGTACCGCAAGAGGAGAGATACCTGGGAGACTAGGCTATCCAGGCTACATGTATAGCGATTTAGCATCTATCTACGAGAGAGCTGGTATAATAAAAGGTAAGAGGGGTAGCATAACCCTATTCCCAATTCTCACTATGCCTGGGGGTGATTTAAGGCATCCAATACCCGATTTAACAGGATACATTACTGAGGGTCAAATATTTCTAAGCCAGGAGCTCCACACTAGAGGTATATATCCTCCTGTAAACGTTCTCCCAAGCTTAAGTAGGCTTATGAAGGCGGGTATAGGTAGAGGTAAAACTAGGGAGGATCATAGATATGTGGCCGATCAGCTATATGACGCTTACTCCCGTGGAGTTAAAGCTAGGGACTTAGCTCGAATAATAGGAGAAGTAGGTTTAAGCGAGAGGATGAGAAGATTCCTTAAGTTTGCAGATGAATTCGAGAAAGTATTTGTGAACCAGAATCCCGAGGAGAATAGACCGATAGAGGAGACACTTGATAGGGCGTGGCAAGCTCTAGCAACATTGCCCGAGGAGGAACTTGTGAGGATACCGAGAGAAATGATTGAGAAATACCATCCAAAGTATAGGGGCTAAGCATGGCTAGTAGCCTAAGATTTCTCCCTGCCTCTAGGGGTACTCTGCTTAAGCTGAGGGAGCAGCTGGAGCTCGTACAGCGAGGCAAAAATGTATTAGAGATGAGGAGAGATCAACTAGTAAAGGAGGTTTTTGCAATAATGGATGAGTTAAAAAAGAGACCTGAAGCTGAGCATATTTACTTAGAAGCTGTCAGAGGTTTATCAAGAATTAGGTCAATGAGAGGTGAGCATGATTTCCAATCGTTCTCGAATCTAGTAAAACCACCACGGCTAGAAACTCTTCTGGTAAGTATACAGGGAGTCGCTGTACCAGAGGTAAGAATAGTAGGTAGCCCGGATTTCTCGAAGATTATGGATCCAGAATATAGGAAGAGGCTTGAAAACCTATGGCATGCTTTAGAGGCTATGATTGAAATCGCAAATAAGGAGATTGCAATTGAGAAGCTTTGCTCTCAGCTACAGTATATAAACAGGGTAGTGAATTCATTGGATAAAAACTTGATACCGCAGCTAGAGGAGATTATAAAACATATAGAGGAAAGAGTTGCGGAGGAGGAGATAGAGGAATTTGTGAGGATAAAGATGTTAGGTGAAAAATAATGGAGACATATATTGCTGTAAGGTGTCATGGATTAAAAACAAGGCTATTAAGCATTAGGGATTACGAAGCTATAATAAGGGGGAAGAAATCGATATCCGATTTCCCTGATTATAAACATGTAGTTGAGGGCGAGTCTCCCTGTATAGCAGCTGAGAAAATTTTTCAGGTGTTTGTTGATCGAGTCCGGACTCTGATTACTGCAGCCCCGGGGCTTGAGGAATTTCTTAGAGTCTATCCCGATAGGCTTGAAATTGAGAACATAAAAATTAAGATCCGCGAGATAATGGGTAGAAAGGCTAGGACATGTTATTATCCCTATTCTCATCACATACCTTTAGATGTTCTTAAATCTATTACTACTGAGGAGAGGCTTTGGGATAAGCTTAAGGATACACCCTATATGATGGAGGTGAGAAAACCTGAATTTACTGCAAATGTAGTAGCAGAGAGAGAAGCATTTCTAGACTCGCTATACTTCACTTACGTCAGGAGGATACTTGCTAGATACGGAAGGAGATCGAAGAAAATATTATTGCCAATTGTAGAGTGGGAAGCCACCTCTAAATTAGCTTACTGGAGCATAGTATTCGGGGAAGGTGTAAAAGATCTCTTCAAAAGAAATATTATAGAGGGATTACAACCTTATAGGAAGCTAGCCCGAGCGGATGTAGAGAACCTTCTCTCCCTGTTAGGGATCAGCTCTGAAGATATATCACAAATACTGGGTAATCAAGAATTATCTAGACTACTATTGGAGCTAGAGAAGAGATATATAA
The DNA here is from genome assembly GCA_027017025.1 of Thermofilaceae archaeon. GTDB lineage: Archaea > Thermoproteota > Thermoprotei > Thermofilales > Thermofilaceae > JALURH01. The sequence goes on along the minus strand of JALURH010000099.1, from coordinate 2,710 downwards.
AGTATATGAAGAGGATTGTTAGGTCACACCCCGTGGAGCTACCGTATGTATATTACTATATGGCTCTAGCACTGAATGAAGCATATAACCTGGAGAGAATAATTATTAGTAAAGTACTGCATATTCCAGAAAATGAAATAACCGCCTATATTGTCTGTTGAGATCAAATTTAGTAAAAAACTCTAAAATGCTAACAGAGATACATTTTCTATATTTTTCCTAGTATCATTATCCCTAGTAACAGTCCGTAGATCGCTATACCTTCAGCTAAACCACCAAGTATTAGCAGCCAAGTCTTCACATCAGGTCTCTCGACATAGGCCGCGAAACCTGCTTTAGCTACTGCAGATAAGGCTATACCTGAGGCAAGAGTAGACCCAGCAACAGCTACTGCTGCTGCTATAAGAGCTATTGCCTCTGCCTCTTCAAGCCTCTTTACAACTTCTTGCTGCGGGGACTTCATTATAACTTTTTCAGATATTGCATTCGCAAACACGATTAGAGAGGTACAGGCTATTGCTATATTCACTAAGAGAAACAATGCCAGGATTTTATTCCTAAATATGGGCATCCTATCAACCATGTTGAAGGATAAAAACTTCGTTAAATATCTTGCGAAGGATTACTCTGCATGTGGAAGTTCTATGCTTGGCATAGTCTCTATTATTGTTTTAAACTCTATTCCTCCTCCTCTAAAGAACTTGGTTGAAAATTCATAGAACGTTAGCCTTAGTGCTTGGATACCTACCCCTAACCCCTCTATTCCTAACACTAGAATATTAGCCACCAAGTAACTTACAATAGGTCCTGCCATGGGGGTCAATATGTGGGCTAACTCTCCGAAAGCTTCATGAGCCATGGCAAAGGCTGCTAGACGTATATAGGATAAGGTGTTAGCTGGATATGCTATTAGCATCTCAATAATCTCCGATACGGCGTGCATTAATTTCTCTGTTTCCTTTGTTTTGATTGCTTCATATGCTCCATAGCCTATTATTGAGAGGAGAGAGAATAATAGAATATAGAGAGCGTACATGGTTTCAGGTTTATCCATTATTACTGCTAAGTTATATCCCGTATTTGCTATATTGTATGCTATGTAAATTCCTGCTAGATAATATACTATACCCATGAGAGTCATTCCTCCAAAAATTGCTCCACCATAATCTCTATGTAAAAGACTGTTGATTAGATTAAGGGTCATGGCGAAAAGTAATTGGATCATTCCGAATATTAATGCTGTACCAATTATAGCGTAGACGTCATGTAGGGGTCTAATCCAAAGTGGGTCGGTTAGTGGATGAAGGAATATTACCCAGCCATAAAGGGCTCCAAAGATCATTCCAGAGATTCCTGAAAGTATGGCTAGAGCCCCTAAGTTAGCTGCACCCTCCTTGGATATACCAAATAGTGGATAGCGTGTTTTTAGTAGCCAGGCGCCAAAAAGAGCTATTATGGCTCCTTGTCCGATATCTCCAAACATTAATCCATACATTATCACGAAAAGTGCTACTAGAAATGGTGTAGGATTTAGTTCCCTATAGCTTGGTGTACCTAGCATATCAGCTAGAGCTCCGAGATATTTCCAAATACCACGTTTTGGAACATAGGTCGGTGCCCGCTCTGGGGGTTCTACTTCTTTAATCCTTAGGTAAAGTATTTTTGGAATATTTCTTCTAAGGGTTTCCTCAAACTCCTTTGAATATCTCGAGAGTACGTAGCCCTCTGCTACCGTTATCCGCCTATTTCTGAATATTTTCAATTCCCCTAAAGCTGATTGTAGAGTTGTCATTAATTCGATCGATTTTTCGTAAGAGAGCACGTACTCAATATTCTTTAAGGCGTCTTTTATCTCATCTTTATATGTATCCGCAAACTCATCCTTGTCTACAATTAACTCAATGTCTGTATTTAGCCTATTTCTGAGGTCTCCTATCTTATCTATTGTATCGTTCACTTTGGTAACAAAATCCTTGAGGAATTCTATAAGCTCGAAGAGATCCCTGATAGGAATTATTTTACTACCATAATCGCCTGTCTTTAGTTTTCTCACAATTTCTGCCATCATCTTTATGTCATCATCTACGCACAAAGACGCAACTCTATGTAAGGATTTTTCCCTAACCCCAGGATATGTAGTAAGTATATATGCTAGAAGTAGGGCTCTTTCCCTTCTTAGCTCTTCTCTATATCTTTTAAGTGCATCTAATATATCCTCATGAGTTTTTATCGAAATTTTCTGTACAGGATATTTTTTGGAAACATCTTCTATAGTAGTGGTAGTATTTTTATCCAACGATATGGCTATCAGCACTCTATATGAATCATTAATGCTAAGAGTATTTACCTCTATCTGATGCAGGCTGAGTTCTTCAGCTAAAGACGTGATACTTTCGCTACTGCCTATGAAAATCTCTAACATATAGAATCCTGTTATCTTTTCCACTAGGTGTGGTTGCTTTACAAGCTCTTCGAGAGCTCTTACTTGTAGGGTGGTTTTCCTATACTTAGCCAGTAACTCAACGAGCTCTGTTTTTGGTATTGATTCCTTGGTCAGTTCCTCGGTTACGTGTCCTAGAACACTAAGTTGTTTCTCGAGGCTACCGGATTGGAACAATTGAGCTATTTTCTCACTTATACCCAGCTCTTTCAGTAAACCATACTTCTCGTTTTTAATTACATCCTTTGAAATTGCAAGAAGGCAAATATC
>JALURH010000098.1 GCA_027017025.1 Thermofilaceae archaeon | reverse complement strand
AGTACTTATTGGGACTAGAAACTCTCTCCCTTTAAAACTTTCTTTCAGTACAGAGCTTTCCTCAATTACTCCCCTAACCCCTTTATCGTTTTCTTTAACGTATAGAATTCTCCACCCAGTTTCCACTATTCTACCATCTATGTTCTCATAGGCTATATCCTTATAATTAACTAGTTTTTCTCTAATTTCGTCAAAGCTTAAAGGCTCTATTAATTCAAATACTTTACATGCTATAACCATAAGTACCACTTCATAATATAATGAGACCCTTTCTAAATCCATCATTCAGTATCTTCTGGGCCAATCTCCTGGATTTAGTCCTTATAATTACTTTATCACCTAGGTGAATCACCCTAATATTCCCACTTATATATTTTTCAAATCCCTTTTTTGCAACGATAACATAATAGCCTTCAGGATCTCTACGTGAAAGGATTTCATGTATAACTTTTCTATCTCGAGGCATGTGGATTTAACATCTATGAGGGAAATAAATTTATTATTATTTTCCTACTCTTACTTTCACTATATTCAAGGATTAGCGTAAAGGTATGTGTGATTTAATTAAATCGATGTCTATTACAGCAAAGGATATCGAGAGGATAGTTTATAGAACCTTTAGGGCCGCTTGGGAGAAAGATAGAGGCGGTTGGATAGCTCCGCCCAACATAGTATTTGTAACAGAGCTAACCCAGTGTTTAAGGAAGTCTTGGTTCAATAGGGCTTTTAGTTCACCTCCAGGCGATGAAAAAATTGTAGTACTAGTCTTAGGTGATGACGTACACTATTTAATGAATACACAGTTCCCTCTTGGAGAAGGTGAGTATAGTGTGGAGAAGGAATATAAAGGGGTTATTATCAAGGGCAGAATCGACAGAGTTGTAGGAGACGTTATAGTGGAGTTCAAAACTGCAAGTCGCTTACCAGATGAGCCCTATGAGATGCATTTAGATCAACTACAACTATATTTGTGGCTTTCTGGGCGGAAAAGGGGTTTCATAGTTTATGTATCTAAAACCAACGGGAAAATCAAGGTATTTGAAATAGATAGGGACGATGAAAGGATAGATATTTTACTTGAAAAGGCCTTGGCATTTAGTAATTGTTTAAAGGAAGGTAAAGCTCCTTTACCGGAACCCGGATGGTTATGCAAGGTTTGCGAGTATGTAGAGCATTGTTCTATAGATAAGTCGCGGGGGAAAACTAGCTGAGGAACTTGAGAATGCCTTTCTGGCTGGATAGTACACGCCACACTTTTCTATAATCTATTCTCTTGAATTCAAGCCCTTCTCGGGCTATAATCTGCTCAGCTTTACGGGAGATTCTGGGAGCTACAAGTATTCCTCTGACATTTTCTCCGGCACTTTTCCTAAAATACTCTACGTATTTTCTGAGTTGCTCAACGGCATTAATACCAGCAGTACCCTTTTTTATCTCTACAACAACGTACCTACCCTTCTGATCAACAAGTAGTATATCCGCTACACCTTCCCCAAGTTTTCTCTCATCTGTTACAACCTTAAAGTTTTCGCCAAGAATTGTAGGATCTAAAACTATAGCTTTCTTTATATCCTCTTCTGTACCCCACATCTCGAAAATAGCCTTATCCTCAAGCTTACCAGCAAAGAGCATATAGATATCCATGAATCTTATTACTAAAACTTCATAAGGCTTAATTCTAGCTACCCTAATAACCAACTTATCTTCCTCTACTTGGCAATAAACAATTGAGCCTGAGGGTTGCCAATTTACTGGCTCATATCCTTCAGGTCTATGGATTATAGTGGCACCATCTGGCTTAATTAGAATAATTCTATCTCCTTCACCTAGCCTTGAAAAAGATCTTCCTTCATAATTTACCTCACATTTTGCTGCTAATATAATAATCTCCTTGTTATTTACAGCATTTTGAATTACTTTATATGCTTCCTGTGCTTGAGGACTCTTTAATAAATTCATTATATTACTAAACCCTACATGAGTATTTAAAGAATTAATACTCCTTAATTTCAGCTAAATTAGCTAAAGTTCTTAACCTACTAACAATATGTGGATGTGTTGAGAAAATCTCGATTAATCTGTCCCCAATAGTCAGTTCTCTCTTCATGAGTTTCTTAGCAACTACCAACCCGCTTAGGCTAGCTGCCTCGTTTACTGCAGTATCAGGGTCTGCAATGAATAATTCTTTGAAGCCCATTACCTTCATCTCAATACCTCTGGCTTTCATCTCACCCATAGCTGTAACAATCTTAGCTAGAGCTGACATTAATCTCTTAGCTCCTATTTTTGGATTAGGAGCCACCTGCACGCTAAAGAAATCAGCATAATATTCTCTTAGCCTGCTGAGATGTAAGACCAATAAGCTAAGTAGGAAATAGGCTACTAAACTAGCTACACCTATTAATGCGAGTGTACCTGAGTCTCTATCCCTATCGCTAACCGATGTCCAAAAGATGCTTCTTGAAAGGATATAGAAGAAGGAAGGAAGCATTGAAGCAAACATCATAACCTGTACATCTCTATGAGCTAGGTGCCCTAATTCATGTCCAAGAACGGCCTCTATCTCCTCAGGCGACAATGTATTCAATAATCCTCTAGTTACAGCAACCCTATTTCCAGATAGTGGAGAGCCATATGCAAATGCATTAGGGTAAGGTATATCTGCTAACATTAACTTAGGCATCTTTATACCAACCTTCTTTGATAGTCTCTCAACAGCATCGTAAAGCCATGGATACTGTTCACGAGGCATCTCCTTTACGCCATAGAAAATATCTATCAAGTACGGAGCTACTAACCATTGCATTAAATTGAATGAAGCTACGAATACCAGGAGGAGTATAGGACTAGTTATGCCGAGGAAATTTAATATGAATATGAATGCAAGTGTGGTTATACCGATTATTACAGCTACAGTGAATATCATTGATAACTTTAAACCTAAAGCTGCCACCTTATCACCCTAAAGTTAAACACGGAGTGTTTGGTTTATTAGTTTAATGCCTTTTTTAAGCCTAAAGTCTCTAATTTTCTCCCTCCACTCGGAATCTAACTTCTCCTCTATATTTTTCCACTTGTTAATGAGCGTAATGTTCCATACCCATGTTTCTTCATCCTTTACTAACATGATAACTCTACTTTTCCTATCACTCAGCTTGATGATATATCCTGTAGCCTCTGCTATCTTTCTAGCAAATACCTCTAATTCTTCTAGAGTAGGCATAGCTGTCCTAGGTAAGCGTTTCTGGCTCTCACCAACCCAAGTATATCCTTTAAGTTCAACGAATTTCGGCTGACCTATCTCTATGAGCTTCGCATATCCCTCAGGATTAATCATATTTAGTTCCCTGACCATAGTCAATCTAAGAACAGTTCTAGTAGCGAATCTATTCATTAGTTCAATGCTCTCGAGTACCAGATTCCATGCATTAGGTATAGACGGCTTAGCTGTTTTCTTAAAGGTATCCGGGTCAGGTCCATAAACACTTACATAGAGATTTGTTGGTTGTATATCCTTCTTTATGAGTTCCTCCAAACGATGGGGTACTGAACCATTAGTTACCAAGAATGCAGTCATACCCCTACTTTTTACCTCTTTTATAAGATCAGCGAGCTTGGGATACAGAGTTGGCTCTCCATCTAAGCTAATAGCCATGTGTCTAGGGAACATCGCTTCGAGAAATTTTTCTCTTGAAACCCTAGGATTACCTTTAAAACCTATTAAAAGTTCTCTCTGTGCTTGAATTACGCCATCAACTATATATTTGGGTTCATCCCAGACCCATTTTCCCGGGAGTTTAAATCTTCCCGGTAAATGCATCCGCCAACAAAATGTACAAGCAAAGTTGCAGAAGTTTAAGTTTGGGGTCATCTGAACACAACGATGACTACGTATGCCATACCATCTTTTATAGCAGAATCCCTCTCCTCTAAGAGCCTTTTTCGTCCACCTACATATCTCTATAGCACTATGCCTACCTACTAGACGATACCCTGCTCTAAGATATCTAGATACTTCTTCTCTAGACAGTACTGGATTAACCATAGTGCCTGTTTTAAATAAGTACTCCGCTTAAAAAGGTATTCCGCTGGAATAATCCAATATATGATAGAGAATATTAAAGATGATGCCCTAAAATAAACGTGAATTTCAGTATTATATTGCCTGCGAATATTAAGGGAAAGAGTATAAGGAGTATACTGAACTATATTGAAGCTATACAATCTTATAGGGGATCCTGGCCTACGCTAATTGTAGATCTTGAATCAATCGAAAAGCTTGAAACTATGACACCTATACCAGCTAATATGGGAGGAGTAACCTTTATAGAATTCTATATCGACGAAGAATCCTTAATAAAGCATCTCGAAACTATAGGGGTAAGAAGCTTGGAGGAAAATATAGCTTTATCAGCATTAATTAATGAAGAAGAGTTTTGGGACATATGGCAACGGGATCACCACATAATTGCCGAGAGTGTTTTTGAGGTATTAGTACCACTTCGGGATTACCCTAGGGATTCCGGTATAGAGATCATAGAAACTGATATTGTTATAGTAAGCCCTAGAAAAGTTAGACAGGTACTAGATGATGCTGAAACTGTATATGAATTTCTTAAAAAACTCGAAAAACTATTTAATGAAAATGGGGAGTACATGAAGA
>JALURH010000097.1:3173-4687 GCA_027017025.1 Thermofilaceae archaeon | reverse complement strand
CCGGGTTTTCATCCAAAAATAGTGTTAGAATAGATATTAAAAACTACTATTGTTTTTCACCGGCATATATACTTGTTCTCTAAGCCATGCTAGACTGCTTCTAAACTACACCCACCCTACGGCGTTAGGGGTAACGCACTGCTGGCTAGGCAGAGAGACCCCAAGCCCAGGAAAATAAGGGTGAAGCCGCATAAGGGAGGCGTTGTAGCTTGCGCTATTTACTAGCTCTAGTGTTCTAGCCACCTACCCCAAGCATAGTCCTAAAAGATATATCGCATACAGTACCATTTCTAGTGAGGCCCCACTCCCATAGCGTGTTACCAGAGAGCAGACCCCAATAAGCCCTTAAGTTGACAACACAGGGAGTAGCGAAATACACTAATTAAAGAAAGAATAGTTTAGGTATTAAATGGGCTTCAAGATAGGGGATATAATACTTAGGGAGCTTAGGGAGAAATTCCGTATAGACGAGGACGAATTTGTTGCTCTACTAGTTGCTAGGAGAAGCAGGGATCCTTTCAAGATTATTGTTGCAACAATAATATCTCAGAATACTGCTGAGAAGAATACCAGTATAGCTTTTGAGAGGCTCGAGAGAAAGATAGGGGTGATCCCTGAGTCAATAGCTAGAGCTAGTCTTAGTGAAATAGAGGAAGCTATAAAGTATACTATTCTCTATTTATAAAGCTAGATGTACCTTACATCCTATGAGGAAAGGATACTTGGGGGGGAAGAAGGAGAAGCCAAACAACTAGCATTGCAGATAGTAGTAAAGGTAGCAGAAAGCCTTAATGCAGAGCGACTTGTCACTATAAAGAGTGCTCACATCTCTGGAGTTTCCTATAAAAATATTGGTAGGGAAGGACTGCAATTTCTTGAAGAATTACTTATCAAGGGGGCAAAGTTCTCTGTAACTACTACTATAAATCCGGCTGGTATGGATATAGAGGCATGGAGAAATATGGGAATAGATGAGGATTTTGCAAAGAATCAATTGGAGGTAATAAAAATCTTTAGAAAAATGGGTGGATTAGTTATACTTTCTTGTACCCCCTATATATATACTAATATTAATAGAGGAGATCATTTAGCATGGGCTGAGAGCAATGCCGTATTATATGCCAATAGTGTTATAGGTGCAAGAACAAATAGAGAGGGTGGGCCTTTAGCCTTGTTTGAAGCTATTGCTGGAAGAGCACCATATGCTGGTTTACACTTAGACGAGATGAGAAAACCAAGTATCATAGTGGACCTAGAGCTAGTCAAAGAGTTTTTGGAGGAGAAGAGAGTATGGGGGGCACTTGGATATTGTATAGGAGAGAAAATTAAGATCGGAGTTCCAGCTATAGTAAATATCCCACTTGCTTTAAAGAGGAAAGAGAACCTTAAAATATTTCTAGCTGCTGTAGGTGCCTCTAGTTCAATAGCAATGGTGTTAATTGAGAATGTTTCACCAGAGTTCTCAACTAGCTATTTACAGGATCTCGAGAAAATACAATTAGAAAAGAACGATT
>JALURH010000097.1:0-3163 GCA_027017025.1 Thermofilaceae archaeon | reverse complement strand
AGGATATAATCATGAACTATGAGATAGATTGCGAACCAGATGCAATTATATTGGGATGTCCTCACCTTTTTCCATCGGAGATAAAATATATTAATAAATTCATTAAGGGAAAATCTCTTAAGAGAAGGCTCATAATCTTTACATCAAGGGAGGCGAAGAAACAAGTTAACAAAGAGATCTCTGAGCTAAAAAGTAAGGGGGTTGAAGTATATTTTGATACTTGCATGGTTGTAGGAAATCTACAATTCATGGGTATAAATAAGGTAGTCGTCGATTCTGCGAAGGCAGCCTACTACCTTACGGCTCAGGGATATAAAGTGAATTTGCTATCCACAAGAGATGCTTTACTTCTAGCTATAGGTGAGAATAGTGATAATAAGAGGTAGAGGGCTAGTTGAGGGGAAAGCTTGTGGAGAAATACTTGTATCAGAAGAACCCATATCTTTTTATGGCAGTGTAGATCCTGTCACTGGAAAAATCGTGGAAAGAGGGCATCCATTGTATGGAGAAACTATTGCTAAAAAGATATTGGTATTTCCTTATGGTAAAGGAAGCACGGTAGGATCTTATATAATCCTTAGATTAGCTAGGAGAGGACTTGCACCAGCTGGTATAGTAAATATTGAAAGCGAGCAAATAATAATAATTGGATGCATGATATCGTCTATTCCATTGATGGATAGACCCGAAAAAGATGTATTTAAGTATGTAGAAAGCGGGAATAAGGGACAAATCATAGTTAGGGGAAAGAATGGGCTCCTTAGAATATATTAATGAAGACAGGCAGGAATGTAATCAGAGAATAGTGGAACTTAATAAAATAGCTAACGAGATTAGGAATTGTCAACGTTGTAGATTAGGTCTCACGAGAACACTTGCAGTACCTGGAGAGGGGAACCCCTGTAGTGGTATTGTTTTCATTGGAGAGGCACCTGGAAGAAATGAGGATCTGGAGGGGAAGCCTTTCGTCGGGGCGGCCGGGAAATTGCTTACAGATCTCATGCATAGTATAGGTCTTGATAGAGGAGAAGTGTTCATTACAAATATTGTGAAATGCAGACCTCCTAATAATAGAGACCCTAGCCTAGATGAGATCACAACATGTAGCTATTATTTAGAACGACAATTAAAGATATTGAAGCCGAAAATTATTATTACGTTAGGAAGGCATAGTAGTAAATACTTGCTAGAACGTTTTGGAAAAAGATTTTCTTCTATCATGAGAATTAGGGGGAAGGTATTTCTGATAAAAACTGGGTGGGGTGAAACGTATCTAATACCTACTCTCCATCCAGCTGCTGCGTTATATAATCCTAGTTTCAAGCAGTTTTTAGAGAAAGATTTTATACTGATAAAGAAGTATATAAAGTTGAAGCAAGGAAAAAGGGGGCTAGAACTCTTTTTCTAACTTAAGTAAGTTTACCCAGTGTGTATATAAAGAATCCGATGGAAGTAGGTAAACCGAACCAAGCATAATATATAGTTTTCACATAAATGAGAATTGAGGATGCTATGCCAAGAATGTACTCACCGAGGGAATTTGCTAGAGAAAAAGCTAAGAAGTTAAAATTCTTGGTAGAATCGATAGATTCTTATCGTGCTGGATATTTCGTAAGTCTTCAAGAAATAAAAAAGACTATAGGTGATTTAGATCTCGAAAATCATATAATAGATTGGAACAAGGTAATAGAATGCTTGAATGATATAATCTCTATACCACAGAGAGATAGGAGATTTAATAGAATAATTAGGTTTGATAAAGTTTCTTCACGCTTGCTAAAAATAAGTTTTATTGGTTTAGTAATCTCAACTATACTGATTGTTATGGGACAGAATCCCCACATAACTTTCTCAGCCTTATTAACAACATTGCTGTTAACAAACATCTCATATATAATGCGACTATATGTATCAATGAATATAAACAAAATATATAGGGAGAGATGGGATGAAGTGACAAAATATGATGAATTTTTAAGGAAAATTGTAAATGTTTTACTTGCTAGACTTAGGGGAGAACTAAAGAAGACTGGGATAGACATTTCCCGGGTAAAGATAAAGCTATATCATCGAGATTATGATGGAATAAAGGTTCTTAAGGAACCTAGAAAGAGAGGTGGATACTATACCGTAACATTAGCTCGATAGCAATCTTCGCATATAAGCTTTAATCCAGTTTTAAAGGAACAATTTTCACATACAAGCTTACCACATACTGTACAATATCCTATAGACAGAGCATTTTTGCATATCTTGCAGAGTGTTTCTATACATGAAATACATATATGTTTTTCATAGAAATGCTTACTACAGATAGTTCTTCCACAAAACCTGCATAAATAGAGCTCTGCCTCAGTTCTTCCACATATTTCGCATCTTTGCATAAGGCCCGGGGAAGAAATAAGCGTAGTGAATAAAAAACGTTAATATTATTCTAAGGGTGGTGGAAATATATGTCTAAACGGCTTGATGCTACTGATAAGAAAATACTTTTCCTATTGTATACATATGGGAAAGCGTTATCAAGAAGAAGAATTCACTCATTGGCATATGAGATACAGAATCGGGGTGTTAAATTAGGATTTAATTTCCATGGTTCACCACCTATATCAAAGAAATTAGATGAAAAACTAGAAAAATTAGCGGAGAGAGGATATTTGTCTAAACTATATGTTGCTGGCCCCCTATTTCTTAACCTATATAAGGTATACTATAAAGTTACGGAAAAGGGAATAAATGTAGCAAAAAAGGGGGACATTGGAAGACAAGATATGGAAAGGATAAAAGAAATTATAAATAATATAAAGGGGGTAAAACAAGCTCTAGCATAGCTGAAAGAGCTATTTCCAGCTTTTCAAGGTTTAAAAAAGATACACACATTACCTATTTCTTATCTGTAAATAATTAGTTGGGAATAATGAGTGGAGAAAACGAAGAAATAGAGATAGTTGAGATTGGGGAGGGGGATTTAGCTATACTGCTTGCCGCCATGAAGAAACTAAACAACGGAATATATGCACTTAAAATATCAATTGATTATCTTAGTGGAAAAGTAGATAACCTATACGAGGTTATCAAAAAACTGGAAGACCTCTTAATGGGCACATCTAATGTAATAAAAAAGGAAAGAGAAAGAATAGAAGAATTAAGTGGGAACATAAAG
>JALURH010000096.1 GCA_027017025.1 Thermofilaceae archaeon | reverse complement strand
GTCTATTCTAGGTACAATAAGTTTCGAAGACTTAATGAATAAGCTTAGAATGACTAGCAAGAGGTTATAAATATAGATAAAACTTTATTTTTACATTAGTGTGATTCCTTCTATATTATTTTTACTTACTATAATAGTTTCCAGTGGAATAGCATAAAAAAGGATAATAATATCCATCTATCCTAATATTATGATAAATGGATAGTGATTGATATGAGTGGGGAAAACGCAGGCGAGGAGAAAAGTATTGTGGCTATAATTGTCTCAAAGAACTCGCTGGATATGGCTTATCCACCACTCATTATTGCACAGACCGCGGCTGCTATGGGTATGGAGGCACACCTCTTTTTCACCTTCTGGGGGCTCTACCTAATTAAGAAAGGTGGAGCAGAGAAAGCTAAGTTACCGGGTTTCATGAAGTTCTTTACAGGTATGATGAAGAAGAAAATGGCTAAAGTTGGTATAAAACCCCTACATGAAATGATTAGGGATGCAAAAGCTATGGGTGTAAAATTCCATGCCTGTCAGATGACTATGGAGGTTCTCGGCATAAAGAGGGAGGATCTTATAGACGAGGTTGACGATGTTATGGGTGCTGCATCTTTCCTCGAGATAGCTGAGAAAGCTAAGGTTACGCTCTTCATATAGGGTGATAGATATGTCGGAGATAAAGCCAACTAAAAAATTAGATGTTAGGGGTCTAATGTGCCCAATGCCTGTTGTAAAACTTAGCTCAGCTATAAATGAGGTAAAAGTGGGTGAAGTAATAGAGGTTTTAGCTACAGACCCAGGTTCCTTAACGGATATACCTGCATGGGCCCGTAAAACAGGCAATGAGGTACTGAAGATCGATAAGGAGGGTAATGTAATCAAGTTCTATGTTAAGAGGCTAAAGTAGGTAGCGGGAGTAGAAATGGATCCCCTGAAATATTTTCTTCTTTACATTTCGCCTTATATTACGGTAGTAATTTTTCTTTCGGGATTGCTTTATAGACTCTATAAATGGATTACAGCGACTAACGGTCCCTTAGCACCTATCTATCCCTCTGCTTCTAAACCATTTCTGGAGAAAATTAGTGAATACTTGGTTAAGGTAGCAACGTTCAGGCCATTATTCGAGGTAAACAAGAAGCTCTGGTTTTCTTCATGGATCTTCCACCTAGGATTATTTCTCCTCCTGTTTGGCCACTTTAGGTTAGTAACAGAATTCACTTTTCTATGGAGTATTCTCGGTATATCGACTAAGGAAGGTATCGCCAACTTTGCTCTTATAAGTGGTGGATTAGCAGGTTTGATGTTTATGTTACCTCAACTCTATCTTCTCTATAGACGTTTTACGCCAATTCTACGTAAACTCTCTGTATTCGAGGATTATTTTGCTATATCGTTGATGTTAGCATTGGCTCTCACAGGTAACTATATGAGGTTTTTTGAGCATATCGATGTTGAAGTATATAGGGAGTATTTCCTAGGGCTACTTACGTTCAATTTTGTTTCACTAGACCCCAGCCCAGCTTTCTTAGCACACTACGTATTGGCTCAGTTAATGCTCATTTACTTTCCTTTCGGGAAATTATTCCACACGCTTGGAGCTTTTGTAACAAACGCTGTACCCATGATTAACCCTAAGAGGTGAATACCGTGGAAGCTACATTAAATATCCCGGGAAAAGCGATTAACGACAAACTCCTATACTACCTCGATATATGTGCTAGATGTGGAGCATGTAGTGATGCATGCCACTTCTACGTAACTACAAAGGAGCCTCCTCATGCACCTGCATATAGGATGGAGCTGCTTAGACGTATATACCGTAGACAATATACCTGGTCGGGCAAGATATTCACTAAACTCTTCAAAACTAATGGTGTAGGTAGCGGGGAGTTCCTAGAGGAATTTAAGAAAGCAGCATTTGAGTGTACAGGCTGCCGTAGATGTACAGTTTTCTGCCCATTTGGGATAGATATGGGAGCGTTTGTTGGTTTAATGAGATCTATGCTCTACAGGGCTGGTAGGGGGAACGAGATCCTAGATATGCTTGCTGATACAGCTATCTCCAAGGGAGAGATGATTAAGGAGCTTCAGGAAACATTTGCTGAAACCATAAGGAATCTGGAGGAGAGGCTTAGGAAAGAAACTGGTGATCCTAGCTTCAAGATCCCCGTAGGTGTTAAAGGTGCTAGGATACTGTATGTTGCGTTAGCTGGGGAGCACTCAATTATACCTGCGGCTAAGATATTTAATAAAGTTGGTGAAAACTGGACTCTCAGCTTATTTGAAGCATCTAACTATGGCTACTTCACAGGGAACATCGAGAAAGCTAAGAAGATAGCTGAAAGAATAGTAAACGAGGCTAAGCACTTAGGTGTAAAAACAATAGTTATTTCGGAGTGTGGCCATGCGTATAGGGTTTTTAAACATCTTGTACCAACATGGTTTAGCGGCTTTAACTTTGAGGTCAAGAGTATAGTTGAGTTAGTTGCAGACTACGTTAGAGAGGGTAAACTGGAGGTAGAGGGTAAAGTTGTTGAAGAGCCTATAACGTACCACGATCCCTGTCAACTCGCAAGGAATGGTGGAGTTATTGAGGAACCCCGTATGTTACTTAAACTGGTGGCTAAGGATTATAGGGAACTTACACCTAGTGGGGAAAAGAATTGGTGTTGTGGTGGTGGGGGAGGGTTGGTCGCTATACCAGAACTATATGAGTTGAGGATGAAAGCTGGCAAAGCTAAAGCTGAGCAGATAAGGAGGAGTGGTGCACGTATAGTGGCTACTGCATGCGAGAACTGTAAGTTACAGTTAAATGATTTAAATAGGTACTATAATCTTGGTTTAAAGATAACAGGTGTGATAGATCTTGTCGCAGAAGCAATCTAGCTCGAGGAAAGAGATTTATAAGTTACAGGCTAACTTCTGCAAAGCTCTTGCACACCCAATACGATTAGAGATATTAGATCTACTGTATAGTGGGGAGAAAACAGTTACACAGCTGGTAGAGTATACAGGTTTCCCCCAGTCCACCATTTCCCAGCATTTAGCTTTCCTGAGGCAACTACGTGTAGTTAAGACACGTAGGGAGGGGGTGAAAGTTTATTATAGTCTAGCTTATCCAGAGCTGAAGGAAGCGTGCAATATAATAAGGGAGATAATACAGAGAATGCTGAGGGATCTTTCAGCAGTAAGCACCTATGAGTGAATATAGCTTTTCCCTACATTTTCTCCCTAGGGCGCTATTTTTATGGGGGATATAATACTATGCAGGGTTAACAATTATTTCAGCTATATCTTCCTCCATTTTAACTTTAGATTTAACTTTTACTCTCCCCTGGGTAGTGAATTCTAGAATTCTGCCCCAATAGCCTCTAACAAAAAACTCTAGCATTTTAGTAATCTCTTTATAGTCTGAGCCGCTTACTTCCTCCTTTGTACATATGAATGCCGATGATTTATCGTTAATCAATACCTGTTTAATACCTGTTTTTTGTTCAAAAAGCGAGGCGAGTAGCTTTAAATCTCCTTTGCCTTGGGGATAAAGGTTCTCTGCAAAAGATTTGCCCATATTGAAAGCCACAGAATAACCTACATCTCCTTTAAATAGGTTCTTAATTGCCGCAAAATAGGTGACTATACTTAACCCCCTGAAGCTTCCCTGCAAATATGTTAGTATTCTGCTATGAAATCTCCTTAACAAAATTATTAGGTATATTACTGAAATATTAATGGAGATTAACGCTAGTATCTCTGCTTCATGATGTATATACGCTAGTGGACCTAGATAAACGAGTATATGTATTATAGATGCAATTGATATGATCATGAAGACCGTGAAGAAAGCTGTCCAGAAATCTCCTAGGATGAGTCCCTTACTTCTCCTATACTCTTGTAGCGAGTAGACACCTATTGTAACTGAGAAAACAATAATTATAGCATAAAATACTTCATGTAGCTCAAATAAGCCGGGCATATATTTCCACCCGAGCTTAATATACTATCATAGCTTGTCTATTTTTAAGTATTTCTACAATTTTATTCTATTCCCAGACCACAGCGAAAATGAAAGCTGGAATCATAGAGTGTACCAAGTATGTTGTTTAGTATTAAAAATCAGATTCTTCAGATGTATCTGAAAAATTTAAATACACTGATTATATTATCATATATGTGGGGGAGAAAAAGAGTTGTTGTGGTGTTGAAGCAATTATTAGCATCGATGATAGAGGTCAGATGGTGCTGCCAAAGAATGTAAGGGAGAGAGCTGGTATTAAGCCTGGAGATAAGTTCGCTATTATAAGTTGGGAGAGAAATGGAGAAATTTGTTGTCTAATAATGATAAAAGCTGAGAAGCTTGCTGAGATGATTAAAGATTTTCTCGAACCATTGTTAAGTGAGCTTAGGAAATAGGTGGAGAATATGGGTAGTAGGGAGTTCTCCCTAGAGAAGCTGATTGAGAGTGAAGATGTGGGGTTAGAAATCCTCCACCCTGGCGGGCTAGAGATAACGAGGACGCTTGCAGAGCTATGTCATATTGGGGAGGGTAAGTTGGTGTTGGATGTAGCATCGGGAACTGGTGAAAGTGCATGTTTCCTGGTGGAGGAGTTTGGTTGTAGAGTTATTGGCGTAGATTACTCAGATTATATGGTTGAGAGAGCCCGTAGGAAAGCTAGGATGAGGGGGCTAGACATAGAGTTTAGG
>JALURH010000095.1 GCA_027017025.1 Thermofilaceae archaeon | reverse complement strand
GAAGGCTAGGAAATATATGGTGAAAGTAGGGGCTGGTGAACTTGTAATTGCTAGAGGGGAGGGGCCAACTGTTGTTATATCATCTATTAGACTCTCTAGGGAAGATGCTGAAATGATAGATCTACTAGTTGAAGCAGGGGTATTCAGGAGTAGGAGTGAAGCTGTATCATACTTCACTAAGAAGGGTATTGAGGCTAGCAGGGAGCTACTGGAGAACGTTAAGAAAAAACTTGAGGAGCTTAGGCAGATAAGGGATGCTTTAAAGAAGGAATTTAAGCCCTAGCTCTAGCTAGAGCTATAAGTATGTTGTGGCTCACTATTAGTTGCTATGACTTCGCTCAGAAACTACTTTGAGCTCTTCAAGATTAGGCAGACACTACTTCTACTGGTTACTGGGTTAATGTCGTACTTAGAGGCTGTGGAAACAGTTGACTTAGCGACTCTAGCACTATTTGTTTCCGCAACTTTCCTAGCTATATGTGGCACTACTGGGATAAACATGGTGTTGGATGCAGATATAGATGCTATAATGTTTAGAACCAGGAAACGCCCTATACCGTCTGGGAGAATAGATAAGAAAACCTCTATAACTATTAGCGTAGCTCTAGTCCTTTTAGGACTAGCTCTAACCTACTTGGTTAATATTTATGTTTTCGCTGCAGGTCTTCTGGGCTTCCTAGTTAACATCTTCCTGTATACTATTCTCCTAAAGAGAAGGCACCCAGCTAGCGTGGTTTTCGGGGGATTTGCTGGCGGGATGCCTGCACTAGGTGGGTGGGCGGCAGCAACAGCTTCTTTCGGTATAGGTGGAGTCCTATTAATGCTCCTAGTTGCTATCTGGAGCTCCCTCCACATATGGACGCTAGCCATATATTACGCTGATGATTATAGAAGAGCTGGCGTACCTATGCTTCCAGCCATTTTAGGTGAGAAAACAGGTGCTTTAGCCTCAATAATTGTAGGCTGTATCGTTGGTTTAATCACAGCTATATTACCTAAATATAATATAATGAATATTTATGCAACTATTCTAGCAGAGCTCCCCCTACTAGGAGCCGTTTTATTGCTTATCTCAGGGTTATTGAAAGGAGATATCCGTGAGAAATCCTATAGAGCCTTTAAGCTAGCTAGCATCTATATGGGTGTAGTCTTTATCTTGATAGCTTTAACTTAAAAATTGGTTAGTTTCTCAGCAACTACATTGCACCTATAACCCTATATACCCCATATACTTTATTTGACCGCTATGAACCTCGACTTGATTTTAGGGGCTGCGAAAAACCTTGTCCGCACAGGGTGGATGCTTCGCGGTGTTCCAGCTTCAGCTGGAGAAAACATAGCTGAACACTCCTGGGAGGCATCTATTCTAGCACTCGTCCTGGGATATATGTTAAAGGATAGAGGGCTAAGAATTAATCCGGAGAAAGCCGCCGCTATAGCTATTATACACGATATTGCTGAAACAGTTATGGGCGATATACCTAGGTGGTCTAGTGAGAAAATGGGTAATACTAGGGATACTTTAGAGAGGGAGGCCTTTAATGAGTTAAAGCTTCCAGAAGGTTTACATACACTTATCTATGAGGGATTGGAGCAGAAAACAATAGAAGCTAAGCTAGCTAAAGTTTGTGATTACCTCTCAACCTACTTACAGGCTAGGAGGTATGTGAGGAATGGCTATATTCATGTGGAGGAAATAGCCGAGAATATGAGGAAAATTCTCTTCAAACTAGCTGGAGAAATCCCTGGATTACTTGAGGTCACTAATAAGTTAGGTCTAGGTATATAGTGGTTGCCTGTGTAGCTTCCTCCTCAGTTCCTCTTGATTTATTCGAGAGATTCATTGAGGGGCTATGTTGGCTGCTATCGCTTGAGCCGCCTTACGGAGTAGAGCTGTCATTGGGTATGAAAACCTGATGGTATTCAGCAGGTAATCATTAAGAAGCAATATTAAAAATACCAAATTTCGAAGAAACACCAGGTACTCAAATAAGCGAATAGTCTCTGTGGTAGAACTCTACTGGAAGGAAATAGGGTTTCTGCATAACATTACTATGGGTTTCTCCCAGAGAGTTGCCCTATGAGAATTGGATCCTCTACTAGATTTTCCAAACATATTAAGTTGAATATTTTTCTTTAAAAATAAAGGTTAAGTAAAATATTAGATGAATATTAATCTTTATGGTAGAGTTCTCCATGGCGAGGGAGTATAGAATAAATCAACCTTTAATGGAGATATTAAGTGAGGAACCTAGGAAAGTAGTTTTTGTTGCACTTAGGCTCCTCAATATTCCAAGTACCCTAAGACAGGTTGTTGAAGTTCTCTCAAGAAATAACGTGAATATACTTGGTGGGCTACACTATGGTCCAGCAGGTAGTAAAGAAAGTATCTGGATTTTTGCCGCAGACTTCACGGAGGCTGTTGTGAATCCTGACCGTGTGTTTGATGAAATAAGGAAACTTAAAGTTGTATTATCAGTGGAGTATGGAGCTAAACAGATAGGGAGAATAGTGTTTCCACCTTTCCACATCTCCCTCAATATTCTGGATCGAGGCATCATTATTCAGAGGAAAAGCTGGCTTAGGGAGATTAACCGCGTAATTATCGAGGAACTTGGTGCTGGAGCTGAAGCCCTAGTATATCATGTAGGTTTCCGAGCTGGCTATAGGGTTGTTGACTATTGGCAGAAAGCCTCTGGTCTTAGTGGATCCGACCTAATAATCTTAGCCTTCGAGGCAGTTAAAGTATTTAATTGGATTAGTGACTACAAGATAATTAGGTTAGATATCGACAAATATGATATGGTTTTCAGGGTATGGGATTTAATGGATTGCGCCCCCTTCAGGGGTCAACTAAATAGACCAGCTAGCCACTATTTCAGAGGCATTATGTCCGGGTATATTTCCAAGGTTTTCGGGAGGGAAATAGTGCTTGAAGAAAAGAAATGTATAGCTGTAGGCGACTTGTACTGTGAATTCGTGTCCACTACAGGCAGAGGCTGAGAGTTATGAGTCTTCTAGACCTAGGTGGATTCCCTAGATCGACGCATAGTACCTCTTTATCGCCTAGTTGGCGAGTTACTCTAGGGATTCTATCCTGATTATATCTGCTAGGCTTATCCCGGCTTGACCAGGTATTGTGACTGTTCTAAGGAATTCCTCTAGGAGTTTAATGAATAGTTTTGATGGAACCTCTACATATATTTTATTCAGGTTGTTTTGGTAGTTGATTACTACTCTAGCTTTAACCTTTCTCTTTTTACTAATTTTTACCACCCTAGGTGGATAATAGTAACTAGTATTAATGTACGAACATGGTTATAGAATTTACGCTTTTATCAAGCTTTTTAATTAATATCCTTAGGTACTATGTTTTAAAGCTATCCGCCACTATCTAAATCGGAGAATGAGGTACGTAGGGAGTTACGTTAAATGCATAGTAGATAGTACACGTTGTGCTAAATGCGGTTTCTGTAAGCTAGTGAATATTTGCTATAGTCCAAACCAATGTACTGGGTGTTTAAGTTGTTATTGGTCATGTCCTTACAATGCTAGGAGGAAGGAGGAGAAGATAGAGGAACGTAGGCTACTTAGTATAGAGGTTGATGGAGCTAAACATATGGTTCCAGAAGGTATCACAGTTAAGAAAGCCCTCGAGCTAATAGGCTATGTATTCACGAAGTACCCCGTGAAAAGAGGGCTTTCATCCCCCTGCTGTATAGGTGGTTGCTGGAGTTGTGCCGTATTAATTAATGGTGCGCTGGAGAGGAGCTGTATTACTCCTATCGAGGAAGGTATGAAAATAGAGACAGATACTAGTGGCGAGGAGCCCCTGAGGATTGTTCACGGCCCAGAGCCCCATAGTGTTGGGGGTAAAGCCACTCCGTGGAGTGAGAAGAAGAGGGGAAGGTATATTGAAGTAGCTATATGGGTTGCTGGTTGTAACCTTAGGTGCCCACAGTGTCAGAACTATAGTGTAACGTACGATAACTCCTCTGCCCCCTATACGCCTAGTAGAGCAGCTAGATTAATCACCTATTATAGAAGGAGGTATGGAGTTAATGGTTTAGCAATAAGTGGTGGGGAGCCCACTATAAACCGTAGGTGGTTGATACGGTATTTTCGAGAACTCAGGAGACTTAATCCAGATGAGGACGCTAGGCTCCACCTAGATAGTAACGGTACGGTGTTAACTCCCGATTATATTGATGAATTGGTTGAAGTTGGGTGCAATAATATAGGTGTTGAGCCGAAGGGGGCTAGAGTTGAGACATTTATGGAGATAACCGGTATAAAAGATAGAGAGCTGGCGGAGAAGTACCTAAGTACCTCTTGGAGAGCAATAAAGTATATAGCTGATAACTACCTCGACAGAGTTTATCTTGGAGTAGGTTTACCCTACAACCCTGTATTTATGAGCTTGGAGGAGGTTGCTGAAGTAGGGGATAAAATAGCTAGGATAGATCCGGAGATACAGGTATGTGTATTAGATTATTTCCCTACATTTAGGAGGAGAGACATAAGGAGGCCGACGCCTAGCCAAATGCTCAGAGTAAAGAAAGTTCTCGAGGAAACGGGACTAAAGTATGTGATAGTGCAGACCAGTATTGGACATATAGGTCCCTAAATAAGTTATTTACCAAACTACTTCTTTCTCCAATCCTCTATATCCCTTACAACCCCTGAAACACTATCTGTTTT
>JALURH010000094.1 GCA_027017025.1 Thermofilaceae archaeon | reverse complement strand
TCCATAGCAAATCTTTTCTTTATCCTCGACGCAAACCCCATTAAAATATGGCGAGCCGCATCAGCCAAAATACCACCTCAACTGCCATATATAGATTAGATATGCAGGGATTAAAGTATAGCTCTCCCTAAATCACGTAGCATCAATATACTGACTATTCCATTCTCAACACCTAGGGGAGAAAGAATATACCTAGTGTAGAGTAGTATAAGGGCAATTCCGTTTCCTCTAACTGTATCGCTCTATGGCTTTTTGTTTTATGGTGATACGGTTTCATTGGTTCCAGCCTCGCCCATGGGGATTTGCTTACCCCCTATGGGGTCATGGGTGGCTGTTGAGGCTAACGGCATACAGGATACATCTAAGGTGTTATGCCCTACGAGGCTTGGAGTATTGCTCCATAGGGGGATTTGAATAATAGTTTCTCAATTCCCTTTTAAGATTTATGAAACTGTAGAAAAATATGGTTTAGCACGGAAACTATTAATTCAATGTTTCAGCCATGTCTCCGTAGCTGCGCCGAAGAACGTTAGCATAGATTCTTAGTGCCATTTCAGCTGCATTTATCCACGTAAATTTTTCCTCGACCCTCCTTATGGAGGCTTCCCTTATTTTCTCCCCCAATCCAGGATTATTCTTCAGCATCTCCCTAAGGGTTTCATCACCTATTTTAGATAACCTAGCATCAATACTTTGGTTTATATCCATAACGAGTAGTATATCTCTTATAGCATTAGCAAGCTCATACGGGTCGTTTGGTCTAACATGTAGCCCAGTACCCTCCGCACCATGCTCTCTAATGTCCAGAACTATTTCGCTCAGCCCACCGACTTTTGAAGCTACAACAGGATTCCCGGTAACCATAGCCTCTAGAGCCATTATACCGAACGGTTCCCACCTAGAGGGTGCAGCAAAGGCGTCTGCTGCTAGATGAGCTAACTTGAAGACGCTAGGAGCTATACCAAAAATTACCCTAATATTCTCTGGATAATCCCTGGTGGTTTCAACCAGCTCACATATATATTTCTCGCCTCCCCACACAGGTAGTAGGAGAAATAGGAATTTAGCATTACCTATATCCCTCAGAACCCTGGGAATAGCTTCTAGGAGGACATCTATACCTTTCTGTTTAGAAATACGGCCACTCATTATTGCTAGGGGTCCATCACTTCTAAAAGCTTCTACTCTCCCATCACTCTTGAATGGTGGAGCAAGTATATCTAAGACATACTTCCTCAGTTCTTCATCAAAGATCTTTGGTTCCCCTTTAGGTATTTCCCCCAGAGCTTTCATCAACAAATATTTTCTTAGATCATTTCGGCTCGGAGAAAATTTCCCTAAGAAACTCTTTATTTTCTCTCCATGTTTCTCTAAAACTTCCCCCAGTGATTCCTGGTATCGCCAATCTGTTCCATTATATATTACATCGCCCTTATCTTCTAGATCCCATCCGAGAGAATTTAGTATACCGTCCTTATCTACTTTCAGATATGTGTAGCTTACCGTTACTAGAGCATCTGCTTCTAGTGCTCCAAGACGTTCAGCTATTCCTTTGCTTAGCGATAAAGCCTCCCCTACGGTAATCCTTCTCCTCTCCCCCCTATAGGTTATCCAGTGCTCCCTACCTAGCTCTATCTTAGCTTTCTCCAGCAACTCAGGTGTTATCCTACTTTTTATTAATAGGTGTACATGGTATATGAGAGCAGCATTCCAGTTTACCTCCTCTAGAGCCAGTTTTGCATGCATTAAGCTAAATACACTATGCCAATCGTGGAAATGCATTACATCTGGTAACCTTGTACCTATATCTCTATGTTTCCTTATAATCTCTCCAATAGCTCTAGCCAGGAGGATAGTTTTTTCAAGCATAACACCTTCTGCGTAAACCCTAGGGTCATCAAGTATATCTCCACCTATAACTATGAACTCTACTTCTTTCCACCTAGCTTTACCCAATGTAATCTCTACTCCATCAATTACGATTTTCCTCCACGTATCAACTCTACCTTTAGAGATTAGGCCGTGACTAGGCATTATAAGTGTAGTTTCTAAACCAAGTTTCGTTAAGTTAGCGGAAATATTTGGGGGGACCTCCCCTAAACCACCAACCTTCACGAAGGGTTTAGATTCAAAGGTAATCATCCACACTTTCCTAGGTTTAATCAATCTATCTTGCTTACTTCTACTCATTATTTCTCTCCTACACCAATATGTATAGAGTTTTTATATCCCTCCCCAGGTTTGAGAACAACCTTATGGTTAAAAACTATTCCTAAAGCTTGGTACATCTCCGTAACGCCTTTCTCTGTTCTCGAAAGCGTATTGATAGCTGCTATCCAGAGTTCCCCATACTTTTCGTTCACTATTGTTATCCTCGGATATCCCTCAGTAATTACCTCAACTTTTCTCGACCATGTAGATATGTGGGGCTCACCTAAGCTATGACTATACTCCCCATCGACAATATAGTAGGGTTGTTTATCCACATCATACTGGAGCCTAGGCGCTAATGTGAGTTCTATAGACAATCTAGGGCTTAATGTTTCTTTCTCCATATTTCGCCAGTAATACTCCACTATGAGTTCTTTCCCCCGAGGATCTAGTAGAAAAGTTTTTTCAATAAATATCCGCTTTGGATTAGATTTATCCCTCCAATCTCTCCCAGTAAAATGCAGTTTTACTGCCCCGTCTCTCCCAATAGTATATAGATACTCTCCAAGCGCGAAATCACTTACATCAGCGAAAGGTGTATTATTCACCCAGTCCCATATGTTAATATCGTCTCTCCATATATGTTCCCTGAAACTTACTCTGCGGTACCAGTCTGGGCGATAACCACTAAGCTCCTGTAGATACGACTCACCATACCTAGACATAGTATTGATTAAGTTATGCTCGTACCCAGGTAGCTTTACATCTAGCTCAAAGAGTGTACCACCATCACTCGGCTTAATGTATGCATTTAGTGTCTCCGTCTCAACCAGTACCTCCCTTTTCCCATCCAGATCGAAATCATACTCCCTAGTGATGTATCTCCGCCTCCTGTATACTCCGGCATTCTCCTCAGCTACCCTCTCGGCTCTAATAAGGTTGTCGTATACAGCTTGCCTGAGGAAATTCAAGTAGAGCCCACCGAACAGTCCATGCCAGTAAGCATCGTTACACTGAGCCATATAGTAGTTCTCCCACGCCTCCTCAGGTGCATCTAGCTCCTCGAGTTTCTTCCTAACCCAGAGCATTTTCTTGTGCATATTGTTACTCTCGGCATATTTCCTCAAGAAGTTAGGGAAATACCCCCAGCTCCACTCCATCATTTTATCGTAGCTACCTGGTGGGAGGTAGAGCAGACCCCTATAACCATGCTTAACTAAATAGCTATATGGTGTATCCACGTTTACCCACTCAGCATGCCTGAGTTTCTCAAAAAATCCTCTAAGCCAGTTTTCTGCATAGAAAGGATCCCACCACTCGCCAAATTTCTCTGCGTCACTACCCCAGAGTACGTAATCTACCCCTCCTTTACTCCTAAACTGGGATAAATAGCCTAGAACCTCGTCATGGCTACGCCAGGGCAAGATATACCTTATTGGAGCATCTATGAAGAATACCCCAACCTTCCTCCCGGAATACTCCGTTAGCCAGGCTCTATGGACATCTCCTTTCCACAATCCACACCTATATCCTACTTCATCATCTACAATAACATAGCTATATCCAGCTTCCTCAAAAGCCGCTGGGAGTGTAGGATCCCATACACGTTCAGGAAGCCACGCCCCCCTAGGTTTGACTCCAAGTAACTCTTCAATAAGTTCCTTGCCTCTCACTAACTGCTCTATCCTATCCTCCCACGGGATAATAGCTAGTATACTTTCAGCTAAACTACCCCCCAGAACCTCAATATTTCCTCTCTTAATGAGTTCCCTTAAATCCGAGAGATACTCTGGATAATATTTTTCCCACATCTTGAGGAGAGGTCCACTAAAATGTAGTGTTAACTTAATGTCGGGGTAATTTTTGAATACACGTAGAAGTAGTTCATAACAATTTCTTTGAATTCTATCAAGTATCCACTTTAATTGTCCCGTAGGTTGATGGAAATGTATTACAAAAATAAATGTAGTCCTCATGTATGCACCTCCAAGAATAACTCCACCATACATATATGATTAATTTAATCTAAAAAAGAGGTATTAAAAATACTGTTTTTTCATACTATAATATTATTATTCTTGGATAAAACTATGTTTTACTGTATGTTATCATTCTTTTAGATCACCAGGTATCTTCATAAGTTTTCTAGCAGTCTGCAATGTTGTAAACAAGTTTGTATTAGTCTCGAGAGTTGCTGACTCAGGGTAGACCTCTAGTTTATACTCCCCTTCCTCCTCTGTTTCAACAGATAGATAAGCAAAACCCATTTCATCTCCACGGTAATTCATTCTCCCCGCTCCCCACTTTACGCTAACTATTTCGTGAAAAATTTTCCTAGCCAGTTCTTCTGCACCCTTTAAGCCGAGAGAAGAGTAATACTCAAGTATCCTAGGATCTCTATGCTCAATTATTGCATAGCTACGTTTTAAGCTTTCAAATACGTATACGCTAACCCTGATTTTTGCCATAACTAGAGATAGTTATCCATTATAATTAAATAGGTTACTTAGTAACTATCCTTCCTGAAATATGCTAAGTATTCTGATTTTTACCAAGAATTTGGCTAAACTTAAATAT
>JALURH010000093.1 GCA_027017025.1 Thermofilaceae archaeon | reverse complement strand
GAAACATTAACTGAGACAGCTAAGGAGTTAGAGCATTATGCAAATAGTATTGAGGAGTTGACCGAAACCCTAACTAGGATATACTCTGTTCTCGAGGAACTTAGAGACTATATTAAGCTCTTAGAGTATAGAAGGGAGCAGCTAGAGATATGGTCACAAATGATCAAGCTACTTGACGAACATCTATATGCTCGGCTTGTAGGTCTTTCCCAGAAGATTCTACGCTTTCTCGATTCTGTGTCACTAGAGGACCCAGTAAAGAGTCTTAGGGAGGCTAAAGATATTCTAGGCACTATCGAGAAACAGGTAAGGATATGTAGATCAGTATATAATAGCTATTTAGATAAAGTCTTAGAGGAAATTTATGCCACGATAGGTGTTCTGAAAATAGCTTCCAGAGTTGCTTCGATAGAAAAAGCTGGTATAATAAATGCGTATCTCAGAAAACTGGACAGGGTGGAAGATAGTATTAGGAGGCTAAAGGTTAATCCCGAGCCTTATCAATTCAAGAAGCTATTTGCCGACATAGCTTCTATCAGAAGGGTGGCTGAGGAGATAATTGGAGAATCTATGAGTAGTGAGGAGATAAAGATTATGGAGGAAATAGCGAGGATGAGTAAAGCATTAGGAGGTAAAAACATTAAGTTTGATGTAGCTGTAGATAGGATCTCGAGAATTACTGGAATTAGGGTAGAGGAAGTAATATCTTATATCTACACTCTAAGTAAGAGAGGGATACTTAATCTTAGCATAAAACTGGGTTAGTGTTCTGGTAAAGGTATTCTTTCTGTTAAGGAGAGCTCTTTCACTCTTTTGTCTCCTCCAATCTCTTTAATATATTCAGCAACCTCTGGGGGAACCAATTTTTCCCAGTCTTCTCCATTAATCATTTTCTCTCGAACAATCTTTCCCTGGAGCATGGCTCTATTCATGAAAGGTATATTAATAACGTGATACCCTCTTTCACGGGCAAGTACTTCTACAAGTCTATTATTTGTAGCAACTGCTTCAAACTTTGGGACTCTAGATTCGACGTAACTAAGCCATAAGGAATTGTCTGGCACGTTATCTAGCGGCACAAGATAACATTTGCTATATACATCCTTTAGGGCAAGCTTTAACATAGTTATCCTTTCTCCAGCTGTGAAGGGATTATCAACTAAGAAATTAAATTGTGAGGCTGTAACCCCTATTATAATTTCCTCAGACAAACCCAGTATGTACTGAACAGCGTATATATGACCATTGTGTACAGGCTGAAATCTTCCTGGCATAAAGACTCTCTTAAACTTCGCCACCATTACTATACACCTAACACTAATACATTAGATAGAATACATTTTAGTAATACCCGATATATCCATATGTAATGCACCTAGTAGCGGGCATTGATGAGGCAGGCAGAGGCCCAATGTTAGGGCCCATGGTTGTAGCTCTTGTGGCTCTCAATAATGAAAAGATTAGAGGTCTTGTAGAGTTAGGTGTTAGAGACTCAAAGACTATATCACCTAAGAGGAGGGAGAAACTAGCTAAAATAATTAGGGATATTGCCGAACATGTGGAAGTAAGAATTGTTGAGCCGCAGGAAATAGATAGGGCAGTTAGAGGCGAGAGTGCTAGAAACCTAAATGATCTTGAAGCAAAGATTGTAGCGGAATTGATCTTTAGGGTGATAAATAGTAGTATAGAAGTATTCCTTGTAGATTCTCCAGATCCTAATCCAGCTAGGTTCGCCGAAAAAATTATGAGACATCTTTGGGAAGCATTGGATAAGGAGATTGATATCAATATCGTAGCTGAAAATAATGCTGATAAAAAATATCCTGTGGTTTCTGCAGCATCAATAGTAGCCAAAGTTACCAGGGATAAGATAATTAACGAATTGAAGGAGAAATATGGAGATTTTGGCTCAGGTTACCCAAGTGATCCTAGAACGAGAAGATATGCTAGAGAGTGGCTAAGGAAACATAAAGAGCCTCCACCTTTCGCAAGGAAAAGCTGGCAGAGCTGGAGGAAAATAAGTAAAGGTATCTGATCAAAGGTATATAAGGAGCTGATAAAGTTTTCTCTTGTATGACGAGTAAACGTGTATTTATTTCTGTAGACCTAGAAGGAATGCCTTATGTTGTGTCTTTCCAGCATCTTTTTAGTGGTGGGCGATTATTTCATGAAGCCAGGAAAATATCTACCAGAATAGTTTGCTTTGTTTCAAAATTTCTTCTAGAACGGGGATATAGTGTTGTTTTAGCTGACAGCCATGGAGAAATGATCACGGTGAATCCTTTAGAGTTACCCCGTGGAGTAGAAATTGTGAGAGGTTTTCCCAGAGCTCTCTCAATGGTTTCTGGCTCAAATAATTGTGATTTTGCAATATTCCTAGGGTACCATGCTAAGAAGGGTTCTGCAAAGGCTACATTCGACCATACTTACAGCAGTAGAACCATCAGGAGTATTTCGATTAATGACATTGAAGTAAGCGAGTATCTTCTAAATCTATATACCCTTGGAGAGAAGGACATACCGGTGGTGTTGGTTGGGGGAGATAAAGCCTTGATAGATGATGATGTTAAAAAATTTACGCCATGGGTTTATGGAGTTATATTTAAAGATAGTTTCTCACGGTATGCTGCAGTCAGTAAATCGCTAGAAAATATATTAGATGAATTAAGGATAGGGTTGGAGAGAGCCATCTCTAACTATGAAGGAGGACACGTTAAGGTTGTTGAGGTAGATAAGCCAATTAAACTAGAAATAGTTTTTCAGAATACTTCCTATGCAGATGTGGCGGAATTACTTCCTGGAGTACATAGAGTGGATGGTTTATCTATTTCCTATAAGACAAGAAGTATGGAAGAGGTATATAGGGTATTAGAGTTACTAGTACTAGCAGCTTCGGGTCTAAGGATGATTGAAGGTAGATCCTATGATGAAAGGTAAAAAGTACTTTATTCATCCAACAGCGATTGTTGAGGAAAACGTAGAGATAGGGGAGGGAACAAGGATCTGGCACTTCGTACATATTAGGAGTGGAGCTAAAATAGGTAAAAAATGTAATATTGGAAAGGATGTATATATAGATACTGAGGTAAAAATAGGAGATTATGTGAAAATACAGAATGGAGTATCTATCTACAAGGGTGTTACACTGGAGGATAAAGTATTTATTGGTCCATATGCCGTCTTCACTAATGATCTATATCCTAGGGCATTTAGTGAGGAGTGGGAGATAGTTCCAACTCTAGTTAGGGAGGGTGCTTCTATAGGTGCTAATGCTACGATAGTCTGCGGAGTAACTATAGGTAAGTATGCTATGGTAGCAGCTGGTGCCGTTGTCACAAAGGATGTACCCAATCATGGACTAGTTATGGGCAATCCAGCAAGGCTTGTAGGTTTCGTGTGTTATTGTGGTCATCCACTAAAGGAAATTACGGGCATGGACGATGAAGTAGTTTATTATTACTGTAAACATTGTTCCTCTAAAGTAGTGATTAAAAGAATAGACTACAATAAAATGTTAAGGGATAGTAAAAGAATTAGCTAGATGTAGGCTTTTTCAGTCTTTTTATCGAAGATATGTGTTTTTGATAAGTCAATGTTAAAAGCTATTTCGTCACCAATGTTTATTTTCACGTTAACTGGGGCAAAGGCTCTCAGAATAGTATCATTTATCTTCACATGTACTAATACATCCCTACCTAAGGGCTCAGTTACATATACAGTACCCTTATATTCCCCCTCACCAACCTTAATGTCCTCAGGTCTAACGCCAAAGATGACCTCACCCTTTATCCCCTGTTCTCTTAGTACATTAGCTATATCCTCAGGAAGCTTGATTTTAAGTTCGCCAGCATCGACATATAGCTCTCCATCTCTCTCAACAATACTTGCATCAACAAAATTCATCGGTGGACTACCAATAAAGCCAGCAACGAATACGTTTGAAGGCTTAAAGTACAGCTCATCCGGCGTACCATATTGCTGTAACTTACCAAGGTTTAGTACTGCAATCCTATCTGCCATTGTCATTGCTTCTACTTGGTCGTGTGTTACGTATATTGTTGTTATACCAAGCTCCTTCTGCATACGCTTAAGCTCAGCCCTCATATAAACACGAAGCTTAGCATCAAGATTACTCAAAGGCTCATCCATAAGGAATAACTGTGGCTCTTTAGCTAAAGCTCTGGCTAAAGCTACTCTTTGTTGTTGACCACCACTAAGCTGAGCAGGCTTACGGCTAAGCAACTCCTCAATCCTAAGCAACTTAGCAACCTCCCTAACCCTCTTCTCGATTTCATGCTTTGGCACTTTCTTTAGTTTGAGTGGAAAGGCGATATTATCGTATACCGACATATGAGGATAGAGAGCGTAACTCTGGAAAACCATGCCTATATTTCTATCTTTAGGTGGAATATCGTTTACTACATCATTGTCGAAATAGATGTAGCCCTTAGTTGGTTTATATATTCCTGCTATCATAAGTAATGTGGTTGTTTTTCCACATCCGCTAGGACCAAGTAACGCTACAAATTCACCATCTTTAATACGTAGATTTAGGTTATCAACAGCTACAACTTTCCCAAAGATTTTAGTTAGGTTCTCAAGTCTTACCTCAACCATGTAGATACCACCATTTCAAAACTATTTAGTCCTATAATTTAATATAAAGATAACCATATATCTATATATCCTAGTACATTACGGTTTTTCTCTAAATAATATATTATTTCTCTCGAGGGGAAAGGGAAGCATCTTGCCGTTAAATATTTTCTATAAACCTCTTTGTTTCTGATCAGCTATTTTCTTAAGAGTTATGGTTGTATAAACATGGGGCAAGAAGATGAAAGAGTACCTCCTAACAATCGATATCGGAACAACGACTGCTAAGGCTGCATTAATATCCTTGAATGGAGAAATAATTTCTAGTGCTACAGAGGAATACCCCACCTACCACCCTAGGCCAGGTTGGGTGGAACAAGATCCCGAGGATTGGTGGAGAGCCACAGTTAATGTTGTAAGAGAATGTATTGCCAAGTCAGATATTAACCCGAGGAGTATAGCTGGTATTGGTGTTAGCAGTCAGAGAGAAACTTTAGCTTTAATTGACCGAGAAGGAAGATCTCTAGGTAGGATCCCTATATGGATGGACAGACGCTCCGAAAAACAAGCAAATTGGATTAGAGAAAACTTTAGTGTAGAGGAGATTTATCGGAGAACAGGCTTAATAGTTGATGCAACATTTACTGCAACTAAGCTTCTATGGATGAAAGAGAATACACCTAGTTTACTAGAGAAAGCATGGAGGGCTCTGCAAGTTAAAGACTATATTGTCTTCAAGTTAACCGGTAGAGCCGTAACAGATTTTTCTATAGCTTCGAGAACAATGCTTTTTGATATATCAAAGCTTGATTGGGCTGGAGATCTTTTCCAGGATTTCGGCCTAGAAAAGTATATGGATCTTTTCCCCGAAGCATACCCCTCCGATGAAGTTATTGGCGAAGTCCAAGAGTCTGTAGCAGGTGAACTCTCTCTCTCACCGGGAATACCTGTCGTTGCTGGAACAGGAGATAGACAAGCAGAAGTTCTTGGAGCTGGGATTCTGGGGCCTGAAAGAATAGAAGAATCTACTGGAACCGGATCGACAACAGCAACTCATGTTGATAGACCATTATATGATTCAAAAATGAGGTATGTATTAACTGTAGCAGCAGTAAGGGGTAAATGGACTATAGAGGTAGGTATTGCTACAGCAGGTGCAGTTCTAAGGTGGTTTAGGGATCAATTTTCTCACGGCGAAAATATGTTAGCTAATATAACTAGGAGGAGGGCATATGAGTATCTGGATATGGAGGCAGAATATATCCCTCCGGGATCAAATGGTCTAATAGTTATCCCGTTCTTTGCTGGAGCTAGAGCTCCTAGATGGAATCCTAAAGCAAGAGGACTGATATTAGGTTTAACTATTTATCATTCACGTGCACACGTATTTAGGGCATTGATGGAGGGTATAGCTTATGAAATCAGGAAGGTTCTCGAGGTTCTAGAAGAAGTGGGAATAAGGAGCAATGAACTTGTGGTTATGGGTGGAGGAGGGAAGACCCCTACTTGGGCTAGAATAAAGGCTAACGTAACTAAACGGCGAGTAATTCTTCCAGAAATGTTAGATGCAGCTCTAATAGGAGATGCTTTAATTGCTGGTGTGGGGACAAAGGTTCTTAAAAGCTATGATGCAGGTATAAAGGACTTCTTTAAAATAAGATCTACTATAGATCCTGATCCTCAAATATCAAAAATCTATGATAAATATTATAAACTCTATGAGAGAATCATTAATGTAGTAACTCCGATGTATGAAGAGATAGCTAGGTTGCCCGAAGCTAAAGCGAAGATGCCTGCATGGGACATAGATAGATTGCTTCACCTACTATTCAAGCTTGAACAATAAGGACAAGGTCAGAATATCTATATTTTTCCCATATATTCTTTTACCCACTTAACTAATTTCTCATAGGACTCTATACCTTTCTCTGACAGTTGAATATATTCGACTTTACCATCGACGGTAATCTTTACTAGTTCTTTTTCAATAAGCCAGTTAAGGTATTTCATAAATGAAGGATAATTTAACCGAGAAGCTAGTTGTAGTCTTGTTTTCTTCATTTTCTTCTCAGTATAGAGAGCATCAAGTATCCTAGCTACTACTATCAAATCTATTCTCATTCCCTACGCCTTTTACCGTAGCAAATATTCTTTGATTCTATCGAGAAATCTCCATATATCAATTACCTTTAGAAGGAGATAAAATAAAGCTGGGAGAAGGAGAACTATAGGTAGGTAATTACCTAACAACATACTTGACAAGGCAATAATGATTAATACCTCAACTATTCCCGATAAACCCCAGAGTAGGGTAGCTCTAATTTTTCCCAAATATTTTTCTAATTTCTTTCTTTTAAGGTATTTTACTTCAGCGATGAGGGGAGGAATTATAGCTAGTAACGAAAATATTAATGCTAGAGAAATTATATTCTCTTTATAAGCGGCTCTCTTTTGTTCCTCGTAAGTCACGGTACTTTCTTCTTTAGTGAAATTACCTTTAGCTGTAGGTATAAATGCCGGTCTCGGAGTTCTACTCTCATCTAAAATCGTTGGAACTCTGAGAGAGTATGTTACGTAGTAAGATAGTGTGAACACTAAGGAGATAGAAACTAGTATGATAGTAATTACTGGAACCTTACGCACATAGAAAGCTTTACTGGGGGCAAAATAAATTCTATGTACTGCTAGTACGTATTTACAGTGCATAATATTTACATATTTTCGGATAACTAAACGCTACGATGAGAATAAAAGAATTATTTATTGTAATTATTCTGGGCGTAGCTATACTAACACTTCTACTAATAGCA
Source organism: Thermofilaceae archaeon (assembly GCA_027017025.1). Lineage (GTDB taxonomy): Archaea > Thermoproteota > Thermoprotei > Thermofilales > Thermofilaceae > JALURH01. Next base: position 6,080 of record JALURH010000093.1, on the reverse strand, counting down.
ATAAAACCATCAAGTTTAGAAGCTAATATAAAAACCAATTTTACTAAACTCACATTAACAGGTACTGGTGTAGTAACAACTACGCCTTCTCAGGCAACTATACGTGTGGGTGTAGAGATCACAGGAGATAATGCACAATTAGCCTTTAAAGAAGCATCGAATATAGCTAATAAAATACTAAACTCATGGATAGAGGTAGGTATCCCTAAGGAGAAAATAAAGACCCATAGAGTATCGCTAGACCCTGTCTATGAGTATTCAGATAGGTCGCCTAGACTTGTAGGTTTTAAGGCAACAATTATTCTCTCAGCATCATTAACTGATTTTAACCTAGCTTCAACGGCTATTGCGGTGTCAACAAATGAGGGAGCAAATGTAATTGAAGGAGTATACTTCAGTATACCAAGTGAGAATTATGAGAAACTATATCGTGAAGCTCTAAGAAAAGCTGTTGAAAATGCTAAAGAAAAAGCTGAAGTGATAGCTGAAGCACTTAATATGGAAATTGTTGGTATAGAATCTGTCTCCATTAGTGGTTACTCCGTACCTATATGGTTCAAGGGGGAAGCCGCAGGTTTACCTACACCTAAGCCTCCTATGTTACCGGGGGAAACAAGTATTCAGGTTACTGTAACAGTGATATTTCTGTTATCACCAAGAACCTAACTTTTTCCTAGAGTATACTCATTAATAACGGTATAGTAATAATGGTTGTCAAGATAGTAGTGGTAACAACTATATTAGCTACTTTTTTGGAATTTAACCCAAATTCCCGACTTATAATAACGTTCGTAACTGCAGACGATGTGGGAGCCTCCAGAATGGCTACCTTCAGAGATATTCCAGATATGCCGAAAATGTTGACACATAGTAGAGTAAGGAGTGGTGAAAGTATTTGCCTAAAAATATAGACTTTAATCCCATCTCTATCTAGGTTTGCCATATAGGATGCATCGAGTCCTAAAACTATAAGAGCAAGGGTAGGAGCTACTGAGCCTAGGTTCCACAGTACACTGATAATTTCGCTAGGAATAATTACATGTAAACTAGCTAATAATAGCGCTAGGGATATTGCATATAGTGGCGGGAATGTTACCAATCTTTTTAATCCCTTCCTAATTTTTTTACCAGAAGATAAAAGTGGTATTATTATGTTTGACATCGCATTACTCCCCAGTATATAGAATCCTACGTAGGCTACTGCTTCTCCACCCCAAAGTGAGATAGCTACAGGAATAGGTAAGTAACCAGCATTAGGGTATATAGAGGTCATCACCATCTCTACTTCCTTATTAAAGATTAGCCACGAAATCGGTAGTAGTGTAAGCACTATAGTAGCCGACAATATAGTTAGAGGAATAAATGTTAGAATTCCTTCCCTCACAGCCTTGGTATATGAGGAACTAAATAAAAGAGCTGGTAAGAAAAAGTATAAAAGTATTTTCGAGAGTTCTTGGCTGACAACTTCTGGAGGTTTTCTCACCTTTCCGTAAAGAAAACTTATAGCCAGAGGTGTATAGAAACCTAGCAAGGCTTCAAGTATCGTTGACATAGGCAGTAAACTCTAAAGAAAACTTATGTTAATTTCTTTCGGAAAACTTTTTCAAAATGAGCCTGATATTTACTTTCGGCAGAGAATATGTTTTCAGTATATGTGGAGAAAGAGGGATTAAGGATAAATGCTGTTTTCCCATGGAAGGTTAGTATAGTTGGTTTTATGGCTAACCCACCAGTACTTAAGAGTGATGTAGAGGCAGTGAAAGAAACTATAGAGGTTATAGCTAACGACCCATTTTTCGATGTGATTGAATTAAATATTCTTTCAGATAATGCTTGGAATGCTGCCAAGAATTTTCTTAAAGCTAGCAAACTAGAGGTAGCTAGCGGTTTACAACCACTAGTACTAGCTCAAGGCTACAACCCTAGTGCATTGAGAGAGGATGATAGGAGACGTGGTGTAGAGGCTATTAAAAAAGCAATAGATACTTCTATAGCAAGAGGTATAAAAAGAGTCGCTTTCTGCAGCGGCCCCGATCCTGGTCCTAGCAATCGAGAAGCAGCTAAAGATGCACTAGTAAAAAGTCTAAAAGAGATAACTGGATATGCCGCTAAACTAGGTGTTTATGTTATCTTAGAAACATTTGACCGCGAATGGGATAAGAAACAGCTTATCGGAAAAATAGAGGAGGCAGTTGAGATAGCAGAGACTATTCGTGGAGAGTACAGCAACTTTGGTTTACTCTGGGATCTAAGCCATGCCCCTATGTTAGATGAAACACCCCAAGATCTTAGAAAAGCAGCTAATTACCTTGCACATATACATATAGGGTGTGCAAAGAAGATGCCCGATGGTAGCTTAAAGGACTGGCATCCAGGATTCTATAGACCAGGCGCCATAAATGGCGTAGATGAGGTTAAAGAGCTAATCGCTGTTCTGAGGGAAATAGGATATAAGGGAGCTATAGGATTTGAAGTAAAACCAGAGGAGGGACAAGTTTGGCAAGAAGTTGTACATGCAGCTAAGGGAGTACTATATACAGCATATGCTAAATACCTTGTGGAACAATTATAAGGGGTGGAGGAAAATGGTTAAACTAAAGATAGTTTTTCCTGAGTCCATAGGTGAAGTAATAGTTGAGTTGATAGATAAAAACCCGAAAACTCGTGATGCGTTTATTCAGGCCGCACCATTTGAGGGAAGAGCTAGTAGATGGGGGGATGAAATATATTTTTCAACCCCAGTTAAGGTAGGTTTGGAGAATGCGCAAGAGACCGTTGAAAAGGGGGATGTTGCTTATTGGCCTCCAGGTAACGCATTATGCATATTCTTTGGACCAACTCCTGTCAGTGGTCCAGGGGAAATAAGGCCTGCTAGTCCTGTCAACGTATTTGGTAGAGTAGTGGGTGAATTAGAGAGATTACGTAAAGTTAAGTCAGGTGAAAAAGTAGTAGTAGAGGTAATTGATTAATTTTTTATTTACTAGGTGATTTATCTGACTGGAGGGAAAAAAATCAGGCTCTCAAGACTATTCAAAGCTCCTTCAAAAAGAGCCTTAGTCGTCGCCCTAGATCACGGTAGAAGGCATGGACCAATACCCGGGTTAGTTAATCTACGGGAAACTCTGAAGAACATCTTAGCTGCTGGAGTAGATGCTGTTATGATGACTCCAGCCATGATAGAACATTTCTCAGAAATTCTCTGTAATACCTTTATTATAGCAAGAATCGATGGTACTGGAACCGTAAAAAGTCTTGATGAAAGTGATGATAGACTTATTTCCTCAGTTACCAGGGCTATAAGTGCTGGAGCAGATGCTGTAAGCGTTATGATTTATCCAGGTAGTAGCCATGAGAGCGACTTGTGGGAAAAATTAGCATTAGTTGTCGAAGATGCTAGACAGCTTGGCGTACCAGTGATGGCAGAGATTATACCTAAACCCCCAGTCTTTGAAAATAAGTATGATCCAGAAGCAGTAGCCTATGGGTCACGTATAGCAGCTGAAGTAGGTGCAGATATCATTAAGACGCTATATACAGAGAAGGATTTCAAAAAGGTTGTAGAGGGAACACCAGTACCTGTTCTGGTTCTAGGAGGACCCAGAATGAAGTCGCCACTCGATGTTCTGAAGCTGGTTGAAAATGCAGTCAAAGAAGGCGCAGCTGGAGCAGCAATTGGCAGAAATATATTCCAGTTTGAGAAACCTGACGTAATGGCTAGAGCACTCATGCTAATAATACATGAGGACTTGTCGGCAAAGGAGGCCGCTAGGGAGACTGGTATACTAATCTAGCTCTATTTTGTAAGGTTTTAATTTCTCTATTTCTCTAAGCACTTTCCTTATAAAACTATTGGTTCTACTCCAAGATATACCTTTTTCCCTCAGAACTTCGGCTATGTAAGCTTCGGTCAACCTATAGCTCTTAAATTTCTCATTTATTTCTCTCCAAGGAATTCCCTTAAGTGCATCTGCTAGTTCTCTGTCAAAGGGTAGGAGGCCTTTAAGCATTAGAAAGGCTATACTGGGATAACCTAAATATCCTCTGTACTTAGATCCATTATCATCAGCAACTATTCCTCTCCCTCCATTCCACTTAACTCTATATTTCCTAGATTTATCGGAACTAAACACTATAGCCTCTTTCTCTCCTGATATATGTATCCTTTCGTCAGCTATCGCACTAAGTGCCTCCAGAACCTTTACTCTAGGTGGGCGATACCAGTAATCCACCATTGTTAGATACCTGATAATATATTCGCTTTATAATATTTTTATTCTAGCCTAGCTGACTATTAGAAAAGCTTTTTCCTTGGATAACCTAAGGGCATGACATATAGAGGGCGACCAACGCCTACTATCTCTCTAACCATATTATCGTAGAATGCTCCTATGGCTACCGTTCCAAGCCCGATGGCAGTAGCGGACAAATATATGTTTTGGCCTATCATTCCAGCTTCATATTCGGACCTTATATCTCCTTCTCCCACTATAACTATACTCACGGGTGCCTCTCCTACCCATCTTTGGCTGAGAGAAGCTTTCATTAATTCTCTTCTATAATCACCTCTAGATAATACCTCAAATTCTCCAGTATCTGATCTAAAAATATATATACCATTATCAATGCTATCTACTTCCCCTACAACTAAAATAATATTGTCTCTATATCTAGAATTAAGTTCTGGATAAGTACGAGTACCTTCGCAGAACTCATATATACTGAGGTAAGTTACATAGTTTAAATCATTCAAGCTTAAAGGTTTTCTCTCATAACTTCTAACAGATTTTCTCTTGATTATGGCTTCATCTAAAGAGAGCTCTCTCTTTATGCTTATAGGAAGCTCTCTCAATTCTTTACCTTCTCCATTATATGGTTCAAGAATAATTAATGCTTCAGAAACTCCCTTTAACATATTATTTAACTCCAATATTTTCCCTGGAATACTTTCTGAAAGGTATACGTCTGCTTTAAATCCTAGAGAACATGAAGTCACGACTGCGTTTTGTATAGCATGACCTACTTCTTCCCTTACATACATGTATCCTCTAGAACCATAGTATCCAGTGGTTCTTTCATAAACAGCATTTACTAGAACTCCGGAGAAATCTAGGGAGGAATCAGAATATACTAGAGTTAGTGAATGTCTCTTAGGATTATAGCTATATATACCCTCTTCAAGTCCTTCTATCCCACTACTTATGAAATATATCTCAAGGGGATAGGTTGCTCCGGCGGAAGGAATCGTACGGAAACAAGAAAGCCAACTACTAGGACGACAGCCCTGGATAGAAAATAGTATTCGTGTAATCTCATTTAGAGATAAAATCTTCTCTTTATACTTGCATTTCGCACATGCTAGCTTCACTAATACTTCACTTAGCCTAGGTTTGTTACGTGGTTCAATGCTTAAAAGCTTAATCTCCCTTTTATAATCCACAATATAATATACAGTGAAAGCTATGATAATATATATAGCTACTAGAAATCCTCATAAGCTGAAAGAGATCGAAGTTATTGCTCAAGAATATGGATTTAAAGTTTCCAGTATCGGCGCCAGGAAACTTGAAATACAAGCTGATAATCTTCTCGATATAGCCTTGTTCGCAGCTAAAAGTTTGCCTTTAACGGATGCTCCAGTCATCGTCGAAGATGCAGGGCTTTTCATTAAATCATTAAATGGTTTCCCGGGACCATATAGTAGTTATATTTTCAGAACTATTGGTGTAAATGGTATATTGAAACTACTCGAAAACATAGAAGATAGAGAAGCATATTTTGAATCAGTAATAGCCCTAAAATTACCTAGTGGCGATGTAAAGGTTTTTAGCAGCAGAGTCCATGGGAAAATAGCGTATGAGTCGAGAGGCGAGAGAGGATTCGGATTTGATCCCATATTCATACCTACAGGGTCCAATAAGACATTTGGTGAAATGAGTTTAGAGGAAAAAAATCTATATTCTCATAGAGCTAAGGCTGTTAAGAAAGTATTAAGATGGCTTATCAGCAAATATACTCAATACTAGAATTATGTTTTCTAAATTATAAAAATAGTAAGATATTTGTAAGAGATAGTATATAAC
>JALURH010000092.1 GCA_027017025.1 Thermofilaceae archaeon | reverse complement strand
GTGCTGGGGCTGGCTATGCTCCTAGTATCTAGCTTCCAAGCTCTTGTAGTAGATTTCTGATATTTTCTCTTTGCTGCTTGAAGTAAGCCATTACTAGGTTCCAGCTTGCTGGCTTCACGGTACTATTGAGTAGCCCGAAGCCATATGTTGACGTTCTGCAGAAGCTCTACGGCCTAACCCAGGGGCGAGCGAAAACACCTACCCTACAGCGTTAAGGGCAACGCCTTGGCTAGGCAGAGAGACCCAAGACCCAGGAAAATAAGGATAAAACCGCATGAAGAAGCACTATAGGTATGTATAAAAACACCTATCGATAACTATGCAAAAGAAGTAAAAGTGTGTTAATCCCTACTTTTTCTGGTGTTTACTTTGAAGAGAAGAGAAAGGTTCCCCATTGTTAATGAGTTAGTTATAGGTACGGTGAAAGAGATATATGATCACGGAGCCTTTGTCACCCTAGACGAATATGGTGGTATAGAAGCATATGTACCGTTAAATGAGGTTTCTCATTCATGGTTTAGAGGGATAAGGGAGGTTATAAAAGTTGGTCAGAAAAGAGTTTTCAAAGTTATACGCGTGAACCGTGCAAAGAGGCTAATAGATGTATCTCTTAAGAGGGTTAGTGAAGCAGAACGAAAAGAAAAGATGATGCAGTGGAAAAGAGCACAGAGAGCAGAAAAAATATTAGAATTAGCTGCCAAGAAGCTAAGGAAGACTCTGAATGATGCATATAGAGAAGCCGGGTGGATTATTGAAGACTATTATGGGGAGATCTATAAAGGATTAGAGGAGGCTCATTTAAGAGGTGCAGACGCTCTGGTAGAGGCTGGCGTACCGAAAAGATGGGCCGTTATTCTATCTGAAATAGCTAAGAGCAGTATAAAGGTTCCCAAAGCAAAAATAAGCGGAATATTTACAGTAAGGTGTATACATCCCGACGGTGTGAAGAGATTAAAAAGGGTTCTTACATCCTGGGAAAAAAACACTAATATCCCAGAGAATGTAGTAATAAAGTTCTATGTAGCTGGAAGCCCGAGGTATAAGATTGATATTGAAGCATTGGATTATAAAACTGCTGAAGGTATTCTAAAACAAATAATCAATAATATAATGCGAGAAGCTAAAAAACAGGAATGTGAAGCATCATTTGAGAGATTAAAGGGATGATGCCTTGGGGAGAAGAGGTCTTCTTAGAAAATGTATAGAATGTCATAGGTATACGTTAAAGCAGGATAAATGTCCATACTGTGGAGGGAAGGTGAGAGTTCCGCACCCTCCTAAGTTTTCTCCTGAGGACCCATATGGAGAATATAGGAGAAAAATGAAACTTATGTTAATGGGTACTAAATAGTGGACTTACGGGTAGTTTATTTTAAAAACTTTTACCCACCCGTTAGGCTCTGACACGAATACGAGCTCGAAGTACTTAGGTTGCTCGATGGTGTATACAGGTCCATTATACATTGGTAATTTCTGTCCTAGTATTTCTTCATGAACATAAGCAATATGTTTCTCATTCTTAGCGAAAAGAAGTTTGTATAGCGTAGCGTTTAAGGCCTCTGGCGTATCTTTTGGAACAAGTATGTACACCTTATAACCCCGTTGTTCAATATAAGCATATTGTCCTGTACCGTAACCATAAAGATAATTTTTAGGATCACGACCGATCCATCTTAACATCATAGCACTTTTGGCTAAATCCCCTCCTAGGGCTGGATGGAGCATAGAGAAGTAGAGGTTAATGCCCAAATAGGGCATATATACTTTCTGGAAAGGCTCAAAAACTACAACATAGCTGGCATTAAGTTCCCTGAATATTTCAATAGCTTTTTCTTCAGGAGACATAAAGGCCTCTGCAATTTTCTGTATTTGTTTTGTATTTAGAGTTGAATTATCACAGGTAGTTTTCCGTCGGGTATTTACTGAGATCCAGTATCCATAATCCCACCAGGTAGCAATAACTGCGTCCTTTGGAACGTTTTCCTTTATCCATTCTAAAGCCGAAATCCAATCCATATATTCATAATTGTAACGTACTAAGGGTATTGTAGAGGTCAGAATTAGGGGTGGTTGATGCGAATTCACGATAGATTTTGTGGAAAGCACAGAGGGAGAGAAAATAGCGATTATGAGGATTATTGCTACTACAACGAGCTCTTTACTATAACTCTTTTTAAGCCTGCTACTGGGTTTCCATACTAAGAGATCAACTAATTTCCAGATTATCTCTGTAAACCCTATGGATGCAGTAATAGCTAAGATTGGAGCAAGAAGAAGAGTTAATCTAGCCATAGAGCTAGCTGCATAGAGTGCAGTTGGGAAGAGAAGCGAAATCATTAATGCTCTTAGATCTCTTCCCGCTTTAAACAGGTATATAAGCATTCCAAGTAAACCGAAGAGTATGCCAGATTGATAATCGTTGTAAATCATCATCCATGTTGGTATTGCATGTTCAGCTACTGTGGTTACACCTACTTCGCGCCATAAAGGAAAAACTACAGCCATTATTCTACCTGAGAGACTTGTTAGGAATCCGAGTTGCCACGTAATAAGGAGGAGCGCTGCTATACCCAAAGTTGCTGCGGGAAAAATCTTTCTAAGTGTTTTTCTACTAGTTAGAGGAGCTAGGATACCCAGTAGGATTAGAATAGCGGCAATATTACCTATATTCGGTAGGATGGAGGCTACTGAGGTAAATGCTATTTCTGGACCAAAACGTGGTACTATAGCTACGAAGAATTGCGCTATCAAATTCTCTATAAGATAGGTTTTAACTAGTCTTGTATCACTTGGATGGAGAAGCATCCATACTACAGCTATCAGTGCTAGAAGATTCCACGGGTATAAGTATGCACCCCAGGAAAGAACTATACCACCTACAGCTAACCCCGAAATCACTGCATAAAGTATAGAGTTTTTTCTGTATGCCTTTAGAAAGAAATAGAAAGATAGAATCATAAAGGGTATAGCAATACCTTCATGCTTAGCTCCAAAATTTGTTCGATACATGAATGACCAACTAACTGAGATAAGAACAGCAGATATTATTCCAGCGCTTAAACTATGTAATTCTTTACCAAGTAAATATATAAAGAAGACCGCTAAAGCGGCTCCAACGGGTGGAATGAAAGCGTGAACAGTGTATAAATCTATTTCAGGAACTAATAGTTTAAGGACAGAGTATACTACAGAAGAAAAAATGGCTGCTCCAGGCTGACTAGTGCGTCTAATATCCCTTCCATGAGGAGCCCAAAATAACATATCCCTGGGTTTAGGATTCTCTAGCCACCAATGGAACCACCACATAATACCTTTGACAACATCTCCTCTCCCCTTCCTTAGTAAGGTCTCAGCTAAATAGTATTCATAATAGGGGTCAAACTCGTTTAGATATATGCCCCATTTCATGGGAGCTATTCTGGCTAGAAAGGTAAAAAGGAATGCTAACAATAGAATTACCGATATAACAGCTCTCCTATCTCCGAGGTTCTCTAATATGAGTGCTATATAGTTCATAACACTTTTTCCAGTGCTAGATACTATTTTCTTAAATTTCATTCTCATTCACCAGCTATGAACTCCAAAATGTGCTAAAGTAATGTGCCGTATATAAAATTAGGCTCTTAGACCTAATTTTATCGTCTAATACTTATACTTACGGGAGTCTTTGAAAGTGGACGAAGGCAACGTGGGCATCTACCTCCGAACCTCAAATATATTCGAGTTAAATTTGGGGGCTTTTTTCCATTATACAGGACACGATTACAATTATGGCATATAACTCTGAAAGGCACAGTGTTAATAGTAGTTCTAGGTCCTAAAAATAATGACTACCTTAACAGAAACTTTCACTAACTATCACCTATTTTATATACAAGTCTATTTTAGTCTTTCTTCTTCAGATATACCAGCTAAAACAACTCTGAGTGCATCAATGATATGTCTATTATCCTCAATAATAACTGGGTATGTAACCATTGCATGTGGTAGATTTTCTTCATCAATTATGAGAATATCGAAAGAATACTCTATAAGTTTCTCAACTAATATATCTACAATTCCCTTTACCCCTGGGGATGAACCTATGAACACTTTATAACTTTTGAAGGGAGAAAATTTTCTTAACTCGGAGAAACACATTAGCAGTAAATCGAGGTTTCTAAAAACATCTCTGTAAACTATGTATTCGTTTACTAAAACCGCTATACCTATATTAGTTTCACCAGGATCTAATCCTATAAATACCCTATCCCTATGTGAAGAAACCGTGTATGAAGATATCATAAGTGATGTAAGGAGGGATTTACAAGGTGAATCAAGTATATCACATGGTATTCTAATTGTGTTAGGAAAATCGGTATATACGATTTCAGCATTTTTTAACCCTAATTCCTTTACTACGCGTACCAAAGTAGGAAGATTTCTCCTACATGTACTGAGCTTTATTCTTTCCTGAAGATCTCTTAAATACTTCATTACTCACCTCCAGAAGCTCATCTAGATTTATTATATCTCTTCTAAGTAATTCTAGGTTTCTATTGAGCATCTCGATTACGAGTTTTCGTTCTTCCTCATATAATCTTGTCCTTAGCACAACATCTATGATCTGTGATAATGTTCTCCAAAACATGGGCTTACCTGAGGGTAGTTCTACTCCTATAATAATAAAGTTATAGCCATATTCAAGGTTATAACGCTTCGCTAAGAAATTTATAGAAAAAGAAACCCTCATAATTGCACTTTCCCTGAATAATGCTCTAGCTGCCTGCAAATTTGCTCCGTACCCATCATATACTATAGTATATCCATATCCTAGCTCTAATGGTAATCGAAGCATGATATCTATTTCTTCAACTATATCCTTGGGGGAGAAAATTTTGAAGCCCTTGGGTAAATAAAATCTATGTTTACCCAACGCTATATAGGCTTTTTCTTTGGTGTTTTTTAGGCAACTTAAAACGAATAATGTTTTAAATGATTGTGATGGTCCATAAACCAGCTTAATTATTTTTTTATTTAAAATAATTTTTTTAGAAAACATTACCTAGATTTTCATGTTATATATCGCTGATAGCATTAGAATAGAGAGTATAGCTAGCACTATTCCCCCCACCAATAGTATTGAGAGATAACTGTGTCTGTATCTATACTTTGTGGAGGTATAGATCAACCATAAACCTAAGAGACCAACACCATAGCTAAAAGATACAACTATAACTTCACTTACTGTTTGGGAATTAGGGTCACGAATCACAAATCCAGATCCAATCATCGGTGGAGGCTTATAAACTATCACATATATTAAGCCTGAAGCTATAACGATGCTCCAAATAACTATTAAGAAAACTATGTTCCTCAGGCTTAGGTATTTTTCGAGAAGCCGTGAGAGTCTATCAAATATTTTACTCATAGGATACACCTCTAGACTTGAAAAAGCTACGTTATAAATATACTTTTGTACACTATGCAGTACCAGCAAAACCCAGTATACCGAGAAGCATGCCGAAGAGTGTTATCTTCCTTACCTTTCCAGCTACATCAATTTCTGGTTTGAAGACTATCAACATGGAGGATACTATGAAAACTATATCTGTCACACCAATTAATACAGCGTACCAAACAATGTTCCTAACGTAAGGAAAAGCTATGAAGCTTAAAATCACTGCTATAAACATAAAAAATGCAGCCAGTATAGAAGCAATTCTCGGTCCATACATTAAAGCTACGGTCCTAATGTTTACTCGAGAATCCCCCCTCATGTCTCTTATACCCTTTACTATCTCTCTTCCTAAAGTGGCTGTAAACGCTATCGAGTAGAAGAGTATGATCTTCTCCCCAAATTCTCTTCCTACTATAGAAGCTCCGTAGAGGAATGGTAAAGCTGTATCAAATGCCACTATAATGTTACCAATAAATCCAGTTTTCTTAAGTCCAATATTATATAACATTCCCGTTACAATAGCTACTATTATTATCAAAAAGGGGATAAATCCTAGAAATATGCTTAATATGGTACCAGCTATGAGAGAAAATATACCGATGAAATATGCTGTTTCGATATTAATCTCACCAGTTACGAGAGGCCTCGAGGGATCATTTACCTTATCCTCCTCTATGTTAAATATATCGTTAAAAACAAAAAGCCCCATTTCAATAAACAATGAAGAAAGCCCTCCTAAGAGAAAAATTTTCCAGTTGAAAAAGCTGAACCCCCTCACAGCATAAATGCCTGCAAATGTAGCAAATGCCGTCATAATGCCATGATCAATTCTAGTAAGTCTGGCAATAGATCTAAGCATCACTAAATCAAGACCAAATACCCTAAAAAGAGTTAACATAGGAATTATTTTAGGAAAATAAAGTGGCGGGCCCGCCGGGATTCGAACCCGGGACCTGCGGCTATCTCCGCAAACCCCATAGGAGGCCGCCGCGCTTTCAGTACTCCTCTCTCCTGGGGTAATCCTGCTGCGCTACGGGCCCGAGATTTATGATATCCAGTCCAAATTTAATTTTTCTACTGGTGGTGTCTTTCTGTCAAATATATCTACGCCTTAGGACTTTTTTATCTGGATTAGTATGGCTTTAAAGGAAATTGTAGTAATGTTAGGACCAGCTGGTTGTGGTAAAACAAGCTTAACACATGCTCTAGGCGAGTGGATTAGGAAAAAGCAACTTATAGAAGTTAGCTATATAAACTTGGATCCAGGAGTAATAACTTTGCCCTATAATCCAGATATTGATGTTAGAGAATATGTAACAGTGGACAGTGTAATGAGGGAATATGGTTTAGGACCCAATGGTGCTCTCATCAAGAGTATAGATATCTTAGTAAGATATGTGGACGAAATTAGAGATAAAATATCTAACTTACCTACACATTATATAATTGTAGATACACCCGGCCAAATGGAGCTTTTCCTATTCAGAGATGCTGGACCTTTATTTATTGATGCATTTAAGAAAATAGGTTATCCAGTAATTACATTAATCTACGATCCTCTCTTGACTTCTAGACCCCAGGATGTAGCTTCACTAAGATTAATGTCCTTAGTAGTGCAGATGCGACTTAATGTTGATACTGTTCCAGTTTTAAATAAAAGTGATATAGTTTCCTCGGAGGAAATATATAGGATACTCAGAGATACAGCTATCCTCAAAATAGAATTGGGAAAACTTGAGGGAGTCTATACCGAGATAGCAGAATTAATACTACATGTTCTAGACGAGTTTAAGGTAGCAACACGTATACCTAAAGTTTCTGCAAGAACGGGAGAGGGATTAGAAGAGCTTTATGATATGCTACACGAAATATATTGTACATGTGGAGATTTAACATAAAAATAGATAACATTAAAGGATATTTGCTAAAAATATATCCTCTCTCAACCCCTCCCTTATGCTACCTTTACTAGCACTTAGGCTAATAACCTTTGTCCTACCATATCTGCCCATACTTACTACTTTAGCATTGATAAGACCTAACATATCTAACTCATTTATAATATCGCTAACTCTTCTTTGAGTAACAGGTTCTACACCTAAGCTCCTAGTTATATCAGTGTATTTATTATAGATAGCACCTGTGGTAACCATTCTATAGTTCTCATCTTCTAGGAGATATATGGCCGCCAAAACAAGCTTTACATGTAAGGGCATAGTCTTAATTACATCAATAGTTAAATTCCTCTCAATTTCTTTTTGTGCTAACTTAACATGGTCTAACGTGATATGTGGTGAGCCCATTCTCTCAGCGATATCTGCTGCCTTAAGTAGTAAGTCAAGAGCAAGGCGACAATCACCATTCTGCCTAGCCGCTATAGCAGCTACTGTGGGAATAACTCCACCATGTAAAACATCACTATGTAAGGCTTCTTCTGCCCTTTTCCTAAGAATGTCCTCCAGCTCGGTAGCCGTATAAGGTGGAAAGACGAGCTCTTCTTCTCCTAAACTGCTCTTTACTCTAGCATCGAGAAACTCCATAAACTTTAAGTCATTAGTTATCCCAATGATCGTAACCCTGGATCTACTCAGCTGTTCATTAATCCTAGTTAAGAAATATAAAACGTCATCACCATGCTTCTTAACTAAATGATCAATTTCATCTAAAACAACAATTAAGATCCTAGCTTTTCTTTCTAAGCCATCTAAAAAGCGTTTCATAACCTCACTTGTAGCAAGTCCGGTAAACGGTACCCTAACGCCTATACTCCTAGCTAATTCGGCTAAAACCCTGTAACTCGTATCATTTTGTCTACAGTTAACGTAAGTAAACTCTATCTTTTTCTTTGCTTTCTCGTAAAGTTTCCTGAGAACGTATTTCGTTACAGCGGTTTTCCCTGTACCAGTCAGACCATATATAAAAACGTTAGATGGTCTAGATCCCCCTAAAGCAGGAGCTAATATGGTTGCAAGTCGTCTAATCTGGTTATCACGGTGAGGAAGTTCCCTAGGTACATAATCTGGGAGAAGCTTCTCCCTATCTTTAAAGATTCTAGAGGATATATATTTCTCAAAAATTTCTTCAATATTAGACATTACAATCTCCAGTTGAATCAGTAGAAATAGTGGTTAGATAGCGTGTATGATTACGTTAGAACATAATACAATGGTAGAACAAATGTCTCTACAATATATAGAGAGAAAATAGCTATATTCCTTATCCCAAACTTTATTAATACGAAATAAGGCTACCAAATGGAAGCCGGGGTGCCCGAGTGGACCAAGGGGACGGCCTGGAGCCCCACTCGGATAGCCGTTGCCCCATTTGGGGCGCCCGGGTTCGAATCCCGGCCCCGGCGCCATTAATTCTCCTCCCTTTTCCATGCAGGGGGATATGTGCCTGGCTCCATTACTACGAAACGTGGTTTCACCGCTATACCACGCTTTGAAGCCAATATTTGTTCACTTCTCATAGCAGCTTCTCCTATAGCTACCAGTTCTCCCTTTAATGTGAAGATTGCTACATAGTCTTTTTTCCTTATCCTAGAGTCAACCATTAATACTCCGGGTACAGCTAGAGGTGCTCCGTGGCATATAGCATCGACAGCTGTATCACGTATAACTACCTTAGGGATATGTTGGACAGTATATTCAACAGGGATAATAGCTCTCCTTAAGGGGTCTTCTAGACCATTATCTATCCAAAACCTATAGGCATCAATGACGTCATGGAGTGTAACTAGATGTTCATCTTCTGTCAAACTCCCTGATCTGATTCTCCTCAATTCCTGCATGTGTGCTCCAACTCCAAGTATTTCCCCTATGTCATGGCATAATTTTCTCATATAGGTTCCCGCTTCACACCAAACATGAAGTAAAACTTCTCTCCCCTCTCTTTCCAAAATTTTAATATCATATATGCGTCTAATCCTTACTGTACGTTTAACAGCTGACCGCAATGGAGGTCTCTGGAAAATTGGTCCCTTAAATAAGTTTATGACTTTTTCTAGTCTCTCATCCGAGACGTCTCCGTGTAATCTCATTACACAGATATACTCCTTGTCCTCCTTTAACAATACTGGAAGTACCTTTACAGCTCTATTGAGTACTATAGGGAGTATTCCAGATACCTTAGGGTTTCCCCGGGTTAATACCCCTCTAGGGTCCCTGCATGAGCAACTTTTCTCTGCCCCAATAATCTCTTTAGCCACGCCACTATTTCATGACTTGATGGACCCACGGGCTTATCGAGATTTATAGTACCGTATTTTAATAATTCCTCTATACTTCTCTCCTCAGGTCTCTTACCGTATCTAGGGTCAGTTTCGTCTTCGTCCTTAATAAATACCTCCCTTTTTTCAAGAGTTTTTAGATACATATTAAATTCTACCGTGACTTAGTTTCGATAATAGGCTTAATACCCTTTCTCATCTCTTCAAGCAATCCGGCCTCTTCTAGAGCCTTTAGAACACCTTCATCGTCAGTGCCTCTTTGAATATTTATCTTGTAGGGAAGAGGCTCTAAGTGTTTTATATTAGCTCTTCTTCTCTTCACCCCTGTCAAGTTTTTAGGACCTGTAACTAGTACATAGTTTTCATCAATTATATCCACTATTACACATTTTCTACCTGCCTCTCTACCGGCAACCTTAACACAAATTCTACCTATATCAAAGACTCTCGGCATACTCCCTGCCCCACCTCGCTATTATAAAGGGGTATATAAGAATTTGTTCCTCCTAATTCGATCAACGCAAATAACTTGTCAGCATGTAAATAGTTCTGGCCTAGCTTCCTTATAACCCTCCAGGAATGTTCCAATAACTCTCTTTACAGAGTCGATAGTAAGAGGATAGGTTGATACGACGAGATCAGCTATGGAGAAATCGTTAATATCTAGATTGTAATATTTTAATGCTCTACGGTAGTTACTTTCTTCCCTGATCTTAACCTCTCTCAAGGCTCTATCCAGACTTACCTTATCTCTATCTGCTATCCGTTTAGCTCTAATCTTCAAAGGTGCATTAAGAATTATCTTAATATGTGCTATATCCTTTAAAATCCATACCGCAAGGTGTCCTTCGACGACTACACCACCCCTCTTTGCTTCCTCAATAGCTTTCCCATCTATCATCTTATCAATTGATGGATCTAACTCAGCTAATCTATGTAGCTCCTCAAAGCTTAACCCCCTTTCCTCTGCTATTTTTCTAAACAAATATCCACTAGAAATGTATCGAAGCCTATATTTTTCCGCTATAAATCGTGCGTATGTGGTTTTTCCACTACCGGGTTTGCCGCTTACCGCTACAACTAAACTAGCCATAAAAAGAGATTTATGCAGAATAATATAAGTTTCTCACTGCCTCCTTAAGACCTTTCTTTAAACAACTATAGCACAGATAACCGCCATAAGCTCTCGTAGGCGGACGGTGGCCCCTTCTCTCCTCTTTAGCCGTCATTTTTGGAAAACCTTGGAGTGGACGTCCACATAAAGCACATTTAGGGTAGTCATGTTTCTTAGGTATTACTCGAAGTACAAGTCTACCACCGGGAGTTCTCACAAGTTTTCTCTTTGTCGTCCTAGATCTTAGTGACGGTCTAGGCATATCAAACCCCCTCAAGCAATTTTTAATCTAGCAAAAAAATATTACTATGAATACTATGACTAATCCCTACTACCAGTTAATCATAGCCATACAAACTATATTTGAACCACTACTTAGATGGCCTGTAATATCCCTTACATCAACTTCATTATCTGTGTTTTCTTCCATAATCATAAGACGTATTACGGCAACTATTGTTAATGAGGAAGCGTTAGATAGAGCTATGAAAGAGATTAAAATCTGGGAAGAAAGAAGAAAGAGGGCTATTAAGAAAAAAGATAGGAAGATGTATGAAGAAATTCTTAGAGAGTCTAGAAGAATAGATAGGTTGCGTAAGTTTGCTTTCAAAGAAAGGCTGAAATCATCTGCCATAAGTCTGGTAACATGGTACATATTGCTGCGAATTACTACAGATATTATAGGAGCAGATAAGGTAGTAGTGATTTTTCCCATTTTAGGGTATATGCCTCTAAATCATCCTGCATGGTTCATTATAGTGTCCATATTTATGGCCCTAATTTATGGTACATCGACAAAAATGTATTCATACTAGGATTATACCTGGGACACACAGTAACTAAAATTTATTAGGACGATATATTCTTTCTAGGCTAGCAACCTAGAAGCTTGTATGAGGTGGAAAATATGTCAAGCCAGAAAAAACCTCATTTAAATATAGTCGTGATAGGGCATGTAGACCACGGTAAATCTACTCTAATGGGGAGATTCCTTTATGAAGTCGGAGCAATAGATCCACGTATAATTCAGCAGTACGAGGAGGAGGATAAAAAACTTGGAAGGGAAAATTGGAAATATGCATGGGTACTCGATAAACTAAAGGAGGAGAGGGAAAGAGGATTAACAATCGACTTAGGTTTCTACAAGTTTGAAACAAAGAAATATTTCTTCACACTAATAGATGCCCCTGGCCATAGAGATTTCGTTAAAAACATGATAACAGGTGCAAGCCAAGCAGATTGTGCACTATTAGTGGTCTCTGCTAAAGAGGGAGAATTCGAGGCTGGTATTAGTCCTGCTGGGCAAACTAGAGAGCATGTATTTCTTGCAAAAACCATGGGTGTAGACCAGTTAATAGTTGCGGTGAATAAGATGGATACCGTAGATTACAGCAAGGAAAGATATGAGGAAATAAAGAGCACATTATCTAAGCTCCTCAGAATGGTTGGATATAAGGTTGCTGAGATACCGTTTGTCCCGACATCTGCTTGGTACGGTGATAATATAACTAAGAAAAGTGAAAAAACAGGGTGGTATGATGGACCAACACTATATGAAGCATTTGACACATTCAAGGAGCCTCCAAGACCAGTAGATAAACCTCTTAGAATACCTATCCAAGACGTATACTCTATTCGAGGTGTCGGGACAGTTCCCGTAGGCAGAGTGGAGACAGGAGTACTAAAAGTTGGTGATAAACTCATCTTCATGCCACCGAAGGTCACGGGAGAGGTGAGGTCTATTGAGACACATCATACACCGATACAAGAGGCATATCCAGGAGATAATATAGGTTTTAACGTTAAGGGAATTGAGAGGAGACAACTAAAGAGGGGTGATGTTGCTGGACATGTGGATAATCCACCAACGGTTGTAGAGGAGTTTACCGGCAGAATATTTGTATTATACCATCCAACAGCAATCGCAGCTGGCTACACACCTGTACTACATATTCATACAGCTACAGCGCCAGTAACATTCTCCGAGCTTCTACAGAAAATAGATCCAAGGACAGGTGCTGTAGCTGAGGAAAAACCCAACTACATAAAGCAGGGTGATGCAGCGGTAGTAAGATTTAAACCTAGGAGAATAGTTGTAGTGGAAAAATACTCTGAGATACCACAACTAGGTAGATTCGCAATAAGAGATTCTGGAAGAACGATAGCTGCTGGAGTAGTGCTCGACGTAAAGAAAGCTGAGGGATATTAAAAACAAACCTAAACCTTTATTTTATCCTTCTTTCTTTCTTTCTCCGACTGGTGATAGAGTTGCCTGGAATCGTAAGAATAAAACTTGTAAGTACTTCAGTAGAAGACCTAAATGCCGTATGTGAGGAAATAAGGAGTATAGCTAAGCGAACAGGAGTGCGGATGCGTGGACCCATACCTTTACCAGTCAAAAGGCTCCGGGTTACTACAAGGCGTGCGCCATCTGGTCAGGGATACGAAACATTTGATCACTGGGAACTAAGGATACATAAGAGGATAATTGATATGGATGCTGATGAGAAAGCTATGAGATTACTAATGCGTACAAGAGTACCACCCACTGTAAAAGTAGAAATAGAAGTAAAGATGTAGGGAAAACATTACATTAATATCTAAGATATTAATATTTGGTTCTTCAGTAATATTCTCGTATAGCCGGGGTGCCCGAGTGGACCAAGGGGACGGGCTCGAGATTTATACATGAAAAAGCCTGGTTGAGATACCCGTTGCCCCATTTGGGGCGCCCG